>NZ_LBMJ01000001.1:1135000-1435000 GCF_001413925.1 Nonlabens sp. YIK11 | reverse complement strand
GGTACCAACTGTACCTACAGGCATAAATATAGGTGTCTCTATCGCACCGTGATCTGTATGCACCACACCTGCTCTAGCCTGGCTGTTTGCATCAGTTTGTAGTAAGTCAAATTTCATTTTCATGCGGCACAAAGATAAGTTTCTAGCTTGAAGTGTGTAGTGGTATTTAGGAATTAGTAGGTGGTAGTTGGTAGCTAGTAGTAAGTACAAAGTATTAAGACTGGCAATCCATTGTTTTAGTTCCAAAAGCTGTCATTAAAGACGAGTGCCCGTTTTAACTTAGTCTCAAGTTCAAGTTCAAGTTCAGTCTCAGGTTCAAGTTCAGTTTCAGGTTCGAGTTCGAGTTCAGGTTCAAGTTCGAGTTCAGGTTCAAGTTCGAGTTCGGGTTCAAGTTCAAGTTCAAGTTCAAGTTCAAGTTCAAGTTCACTAAGTTGTTCACAAAAGCATTCAAATCGTTAATAAATCAAATTCGTGGTAAAAGTCTTTGCAATAGGAACGTCCTACCTTTGTGAAATACTCAAATTTTCAAAAAATGGCTGATATACAGCACTTAAAAGATTTAGTATCGCAGGTACGTCGCGACATCGTTCGTCAAGTCCACGCGGTAAATAGTGGACATCCAGGTGGATCACTAGGTTGCACGGAGTTTATCGTGGCACTTTATAATGAGATCATGGAACATGATCCATCCTTCCAGATGGACGGTAAGAATGAGGATCTTTTCTTCTTATCCAACGGTCATATCTCGCCCGTGTTCTACAGTGTTTTAGCCCATGCGGGCTATTTCCCTAAAGAGGAGTTGAGCACCTTCCGCAAGTTAGATTCCCGTTTACAGGGTCACCCAACGACTCATGAAGGTCTTCCAGGCGTTAGAATCGCAAGCGGTTCGCTAGGTCAAGGAATGAGTGTTGGAATAGGCGCGGCACATTCCAAAAAACTCAACGGTGATGACAAAACCGTTTTTACCCTTCACGGTGATGGTGAATTACAGGAAGGTCAAAACTGGGAAGCCATTATGTATGCCAGCGCAAATCATGTAGACAATCTCATTGCTACCATTGATGTCAATGGACAGCAAATCGACGGTAGTACCGATAGTGTATTGGCTCTAGGAGATCTACGCAAGAAGTTTGAAGCCTTCGGCTGGGAAGTTGTCACTGTTTCAAAAGGTAACGACCTTGAGGCTGTCATTGCAGGAATCAAGGAAGCTATCTCGCTTTCGCGAAAGCGTAAACCCGTATGCATCCTGCTCCATACCGTTATGGGTCATGGCGTAGACTTTATGATGGGATCCCATGAGTGGCATGGTATCGCTCCAAACGACGAACAACTCGCCGATGCGCTGAGCCAGAACCCTGAAACACTGGGCGACTACTAATCACAAAAATCTAGCGCATTGCGCAAGAAATTATGAAGACATATACAAATACAGGAAGTAAGGATACTAGAAGTGGTTTTGGCGCAGGCCTGGCAGAATTGGGAAAGTCCAACGAAAATGTCGTTGCCCTTTGTGCCGACTTAACCGGATCACTTAAAATGAACGCCTTTGCAGAAGCTCATCCAGACCGATTTTTCCAGGTTGGAATTGCAGAAGCGAATATGATAGGGATTGCCGCTGGTATGACCATAGGCGGTAAAATTCCGTTTACGGGAACTTTTGCCAATTTCTCAACTGGTCGTGTTTATGACCAGATCAGACAAAGTGTGGCCTACTCTGACAAGAACGTCAAAATCTGTGCTTCTCATTCTGGTTTGACACTAGGTGAAGATGGCGCTACGCACCAAATTCTAGAAGATATAGGCTTGATGAAAATGTTGCCTGGAATGACGGTGATCAATACTTGTGATTACAATCAGACCAAAGCCGCAACTCTTGCGATTGCAGATCATCATGGACCGGTTTATTTAAGATTCGGTCGCCCTAAGGTGGCCAACTTCACGCCAGAAGATGGTGAGTTCCACATTGGGAAAGCAGTACACCTTCAAGAAGGTACCGATGTTACCATTGTGGCTACTGGACACCTGGTTTGGGAAGCACTGGAAGCTGCCAAGGAACTTCATGAAAAAGGCATCAGTGCAGATGTGATCAATATTCACACAATCAAGCCACTGGATGAAGAGGCTATCATCAATTCAGTTAAGAAAACAGGATGCATCGTCACTGCAGAGGAGCACAATTACATGGGCGGTCTGGGCGAGAGCGTAGCCAGAACATTTGCGCAGCACTTGCCGACACCTCAAGAATTTGTAGCTACTCAAGACACCTTTGGTGAGAGCGGTACGCCTGCACAATTGCTTGAAAAATATGGCTTAAATGCAGAAAATATTGCTGCTAAAGCTATGGCTGTTATCAAGCGTAAGAAGTTAGTTTAATGTTGATTTTCTGCTTAGCAGATTTGATCACTTATTTCAATAAAAAAGCCCTGACAGATAAATTGTCAGGGCTTTTTTTGATTAGGAGTCATGGTTAGACCTCTGTCCTATTATCTAGATAATCTGGAATCCCATCACCATCCGTATCTAATGCGTCATTAGGATTACCGTCGCCATTAGGGTCAGGATTTTCATCTTTGGTTAATATACCATCACCATCGTCGTCTGAATCTCGATAATTACTTATTCTATCACGATCGGTATCATCGGCAAACTGTGGTGACATTAAATCCTTATCACCATCTAAATCTTCATATATAGAAAGTATGCCGTCTCCATCATGATCTGTGATTCTTACGCGTCGTAATTGAAACGTAAAAATTAAAGGAGAATAGGCTGGTATTCCAGATTGAGTTGCATTGAAATATCCCAATCCCGAAGGGATGAACATAGCACCAATACCGCCATTTCTAAAACTAACGGTACCATCAGGATTTGCAATAGTGGTAGTCGCATCATTAAAGCCTGCAATACCCGTCGCAAAACCATCTATAGTCCCAGGTAGGTCGAACCAGACCGAGTTGGAATTGCTATCAAAGACGGACCCATTTAATAATGTTCCCTGATAACTTACCAGCGTACTATCTGCAAATGTGGGTTGTCTGTCACCGCTACCTTGTCTCACGTTCAAAACGAAAACCTGATAATCAATATCATCACGACGTAAAGTTCTTGAAGTGACCTGCTCTGACAAAGGAATGCGATCTGAATTATCACCGGCTATGGTATCAAAGACAATTTGAAAGTCCTCGCCATCTGGAGTGTTCTCAAACTCATCCTGATTGTAAAAGTGAGTTTGTAAAAATGTAGTGATTTCCGCAAGGTCTTCATCATATACCTCTTGTGGATCTCTAATTTCAATGGTCACATCATCATCGTCGCTACCACAAGAAATCAATAATGCTGCAATGAAGGCTATACAACCTATTTTTTTCAAATAATTCATGTTTTCTTTTTCAGGGGCCAAAGATAGTATTTTCGGCTATTTTTGTAGGTGAAACGCTTCTATATAAGCTGTCATATGCGCATCGATAAATTTTTATGGTCAGTACGATACTACAAGACACGCAGTAAAGCTACAGACGCCGCAAAAAAGGGAAAGTTTAAAATCAACGGCGATATTGTCAAACCTGCAAGGGATGTCTATCCTGGTGATGTGATCACGCTGCGCAAGGACCAGATCGATTATGTGGTCGAGGTTCTGGACCTGCCATCCAGCCGTGTGGGCAACAAACTGGTAGATCTCTATAGAGTGGACCGCACGCCAACAGAAAATTTTGAGGCTCGCAAGATGATCGAGCTCAACCAAGACTATTACCGCCGCAAAGGTGAAGGCAGGCCTACCAAAAAAGACCGGCGCGATCTTGGAAATTTGTTGAACGGTGACCTTGAAGAAGAGTGATTCATTACATTTGAGAAAAGCTATGGATGAGTTCGCTTTCGCGAAAGCGAATTCCCTCAACACCGCCATTTACCTTTAAAACTATTATGGAGATTCTAAATCACGAGCAGGTCAATCATAAAATAAGACGCATCGCATATCAAATTGCAGAAGTCTACATGGAACATGACGAGATCATTCTTGCTGGTATTGCAGATGGTGGCTACGTTCTGGCAAGACGGTTAAAAGACCAGCTGGAACATATTTGTGAATTCCAGATCACGCTGTGCGAAGTGAAAATGGATAAGAAAAATCCACTTGCGGAAATTCATACCAGCCTATCTCCTGACCAATATAAAGAAAAGGGAATCGTATTGTGCGATGATGTCTTGAACTCTGGAACGACTCTTATCTATGCGGTGAGGCACTTTCTTAATGTCCCACTGAAAAAATTTAAAACGGCTGTACTGGTTAATCGAAACCACAAAAAGTTTCCTGTCAAGGCAGATTTTAAAGGAATTTCACTTTCCACCACTATGGAAGAGCATATTACCGTGATCCTTGACAATAAAGCTAGTAGTGTTTCTTTAAGCTAGATCAAGAATCTCTAGCGCAATGGCTTGTGGTGTTTTATTCTCGATTTCTACCACATTATGGGCCTGATTATAAAACGCAGACCTTTCTAAAAGATGCTTACCTATAAATTCTGCGAGTTCGTCCCTATTGTCAATTCCTGCAATTAATGGTCTGGTTTGTCTTTCTTCAAATAGTCGTTGGGTAAGAAAAGGAACGTTTGCTCTTAGGTAAATCGATCGACTTTCAGGTTTTTCATTGATCAGCTCCATATTATTATAGTAACATGGTGTACCACCACCAAGTGATAAAACGATGGACTCTCGTCGTTTTAAAACCGATTTTAGATACAATAATTCTTGTTTTCTGAAATAAATTATTCCCTTTTGGGCGATAATTTGGGAGATAGACATCGATTCCTGCGCTTCTATGTAATCATCGAGATCTATAAAGGGCAGTGAAGTCAAGGATGCAAGCACTTGTCCTACAGTACTTTTACCAGATCCCATGTAGCCCAGCAAAATATAACTGACGGGCTTTTTATTCTCTAATTGCAAAGGTTTAATTTTCTCTCAAATTTATGGGAAAAAGATTAGTAGGTTAAGGAATATACGTTTTATATTTGCACCCGCATTTAGAAATGACGACTTGGTAGCTCAGCTGGTAGAGCATCACACTTTTAATGTGAGGGTCCTGGGTTCGAACCCCAGCCAAGTCACGAAGGCCGTAAGGCGCTAAAGTCCTTATTTTATAAGGACTTTTTTTATACCCAGGTGCTGAAATTGGTAGACAGGCACGGTTGAGGGCCGTGTGTATTTATACGTGTGGGTTCAAGTCCCATCCTGGGTACATTTTTTGAGGTCTTGATGATATCATCAAGACCTTTTTTTATGCGATTAGATTTTAATAAGCTTTCTAATATCCTTCAATAAAGGAGGTTTGAGATGCCTTTCAATGACTATCCTGACATTAAGCCCGTAGTTTCTATCCAGAGCTGAAAGATCGAGGTCTACTTCAAATTGTTTAACTTTATCGACTTATTCTTAAACGAACGTCTTGATCAAAAGTACCTTCTCCATAAAAGATCTAGAAAACCTAAGTGGCATCAAGGCACATACGATACGCATCTGGGAAAAGAGGCATCATCTCCTAGAACCTGATCGCAGTGAGACTAATATCAGAGTTTACAATCTTCATGCTCTTCAAAAAATTCTCAACGTGAGTTATTTGAAAAATACGGGAATGAAGATCAGTGCCATCGCTACCTTGAGTAATGAAGAGATAGAACAAAGGGTTCGTACTCAAGCAGAATCAGAACATCAACATAATCTTAGGCTGCAAGAGTTGAAGCTGGCCATGGTCAATTTTGATGAAAACCTTTTTAATAACGTTTATGACGCAGAATTATCTCAAAAAGGTTTTGACATTGTCTTTTATGACTTACTCATACCACTCTTAGAAGAGTTAGGTAGTTTATGGCAAACCAATACCATCAACATTGCGCATGAGCATTTTATAAGTAATCTTATCAAGCAAAAGCTCTTGATACAGACTCAAGTATTAGATAGCCATCGAGACTCGTTAGACTCACCACCTTATATTCTTTTCATGCCAGAAAATGAAATGCATGATTTAGGTCTTTTATTTTTGAACTATAGGCTGAGATCTGCAGGATTCCATACTATTTTCTTAGGTGCAAGTATGAAGTTGGACACGTTATCTTTTTTCCAGCGTAATGGTCAAAACCCAACTTTTGTTACCTTTATCACTGTGCAACCTACTTCTAAAAAACTACCTAAGTTTCTCAAGAAATTTAATTCTAAGGTCAATCAGGCGCCTTTAGTGTTATTAGGAACAAAAACTGCCGACTTAGACCAAGAAACATTGACACCCAACCAAAAAGTCTTCAAGAGCATCGAGCATGCCATGAACTATTTTGAAGAGCAATTACAATCTATATGAGTAAAAAAACAGCCGTAATAGGTTCGGGTTTTTCTTCCCTTGCCGCGGCCTCTTATCTGGCGGCATCTGGCCACCAAGTCACCGTTTATGAAAAAAATGATACAGTAGGTGGTAGAGCACGCAGGCTAGAAAAAGATGGCTTTACCTTTGACATAGGTCCGTCATGGTACTGGATGCCAGATATATTTGAACGCTTCTTTGCAGATTTTGGTAAGAAACCGTCCGATTATTACGAACTGGATAAACTTAATCCTGCTTATTCGGTTTACTTTGAAAATGATCGCATACAAATAGGCGACGATCTTGAAAAGATCAAAGCTACTTTTGAGTCCGTAGAGTCTGGAAGCGCTGCAAAGCTTCAAGAGTTTATGGATACTTCCAGTGAGAATTATGACATTGCCATTAAAAATCTTGTTTATAGGCCAGGAGAATCTCCTTTAGAGCTAGTAACGCCACAGACGATTAAAAAGCTCGGAGCTTTTATTGGAAATGTTTCCAAGGACGTTCGCAAAAAATTCAAGGAACCCAGATTGGTTTCCATTCTGGAATTTCCTGTCTTGTTTCTGGGCGCTACTCCTGGAAATACACCTAGTTTCTATAATTTCATGAATTATGCAGACTTTGGTTTAGGGACATGGCACCCTAAAGGCGGTATGTATGAGGTCATCCTGGGAATGAAAAAACTTGCCGAGGAACTAGGCGTTGTCATCAAAACAAATTCACCAGTCACAGAAATTTTAGTCAATGATCAGCAACGTGCAGAAGGTATCTCCTTAAGCGGTGAAGTGCATCTTTACGATAATGTGCTCTCTGGTGCAGATTATCATCATTCTGAAACCTTACTTCCTGAAAAATTGAGACAATACTCAGAGGCTTATTGGGAAAGAAAAACGTTCGCGCCTAGCTCTTTGATATTCTATATTGGTTTTGACAAGAAATTGAAAAATGTAGACCACCACAACCTTTTCTTTGATACGGATTTTACAAAACACGCTAATGAAATTTACGAGGATCCCAAATGGCCGGAAGATCCATTATTCTACGCAAACTTTACATCAATAACAGATTCCAGTACCGCGCCTGACGGCTGCGAAAATGGTTTTTTTCTCATCCCACTAGCCCCAGGATTAGAAGATACACCAGAATTAAGGGAAACCTATTTCAAAAAAATAATGGATAGGTTTGAAAAACTGACCGACCAAAAGGTGATGGATCATATCCTTTTCAAAGAGTCTTTTTGTGTAAACGATTTTAAAGAAGCTTATAATAGCTACAAGGGAAACGCCTATGGCATGGCCAATACTTTACTACAAACTGCATTTCTTAGACCTAATTTAAGAAGTAGAAAGGTAAAAAGTCTTTACTTTACGGGTCAGCTTACGGTTCCTGGTCCTGGCGTACCGCCTTCATTGATTTCTGGTAAACTGGCTGCCCAATTGATTAACAAACATATCAATCGATGAAAAGTATTTTTGACGAGGTTTCCCGCCAATGTAGTAAGGCTGTAACTCATAATTACAGCACTTCGTTTTCTCTTGCCAGCAAAATGTTGGGTCCAACCATACGCCAAGACATTCACAACATTTATGGCTTCGTTCGTTTTGCTGATGAAATCGTAGATACCTTCCACGATTATGATAAACGCAGTCTATTGGATCGATTTGAGAATGATCTCAAACTGGCTATCGAAGAAAAAATTAGCTTAAACCCTATCCTAAATTCTTTTCAGGAAACGGTTAATAAATACAACATCACACCAGACATGTATGGAGCCTTTATCCACAGCATGCGTCTGGACCTAGACAAATCAGTTTATTTGACTGATGAAGAATATAGAAACTACATCTATGGCAGTGCAGATGTCGTAGGTCTTATGTCTCTCAAGGTATTTGTCAAAGGAGATCAACAGAAGTACGATGACCTTAAAGAAGACGCTATGAGACTAGGCAGCGCTTTTCAAAAAGTGAATTTTTTGAGAGACCTCAAGGCAGATCTTGATGTATTGGAACGCAGCTACTTTCCTAATACAAATCTGCACGATCTTAAAGAAGAAGATAAGGAACGGTTAATTGAAGAAATAAAAGCAGATTTTGATGCAGGTCTCAACGGCATTCAACGACTACCTGTAGAAGCTAAGTTGGGTGTTTACACGGCCTATATTTATTATCGTCGCTTATTGACGAGATTGGAACGCACACCATCTGCTGAAATACGAAATACAAGAATTAGAGTACCCAACTATGAAAAAATTGGACTACTCGCAAAAGGTTACGTAAGTTACCGCCTCAACCTCATATAAAAATGCAAGTATTATTCTGGATCGCGATCTTTCTGGTTACCTTTTTAATCATGGAGTTCATGGCGTGGTTTATACATAAGTATGTCATGCATGGTTTCTTATGGAATCTACATGAAGATCATCATCACAAAACACATGATAGCTGGTTTGAAAAGAACGACTGGTTCTTTGTCTTTTTTGCCAGTGTAAGTATCACCTTTAAATTACTCCATAGTTTTCTAGACCTTTGGTGGGCATTGCCCATAAGCGCAGGGATTTTTGCGTATGGTGTGGCCTATTTTGTGGTTCACGATATTTTTATTCACCAACGGTTCAAATGGTTGCGCAAGGCAAGTAACGTATATGCTAAAGGCGTGCGTCGAGCCCACAAGATCCACCACAAACATTTAGGCAAGGAGAAAGGTGAAAACTTTGGAATGCTCATCGTTCCATTGAAATACTTCAAGTAAGATGTTGCGCGCTGCCGTTATAGGCGCAGGTATTGGTGGCCTTGCTGCAGCTTTAAGATTGCATCATAAAGGTTACCATGTCACAGTTTTTGAAAAAAATGATTATGCTGGCGGCAAACTGCATGCTATAGAACAGGATGGTTATAGGTTTGACCTAGGTCCATCGTTGTTTACCTTACCAGAGTTGATGGATGAACTGCATCAACTATTTCAAGAAAAAGTTGACTTTGATTATAGTTCTCAGGAGATTACCTGTCACTATTTTTGGGAAGACGGCACGCAATTTCAAGCACCAGCACAACCTTCAAAGTTTGCTTCAAAAGCTTCAGAGGTTTTCAATGAACCTGAAAAGAACATAGCTAAATATTTAGAAAACAGTAAGGATAAGTACGAGACCACAAAATCCTTATTTCTTGAAAAATCGCTGCACAAGGCGAGCACCTACCTAAACCAAGACACCTTAAAAGCTATTGCAAAAATTCCGTTACTGGGAATAACGGGAACATTGGACAGCTATAACCAAACGTTTAATAATCCAAAGCTCACGCAGCTATTCAATAGATACGCCACATATAATGGCTCATCGCCGTATCAAACTCCAGGCATCATGAGCATGATTCCACACTTGGAGATTGGTTTGGGGACGTACTATCCACAAGGCGGCATGCATCGCATCTCGCAATCCCTATTTGAACTTGCAGCTAAGGTTGGAGTGGAATTTCGCTTTCGCGAAAGCGTAACTTCCATCAATCAAAAGAACAACACAGTTACAGGAATCTCGACAGACCAACAGGATTATGATTTTGACCTAGTGGTATCAAACATGGACATTTTCCCTACCTATAAAAAATTGATGCCAGACGTTAAAGAGCCTAAACGCACGCTGGAGCAGGAACGTTCGAGCAGCGCGCTCATTTTTTATTGGGGCATCAATCAAGAATTCCCGCAGCTAGGTTTGCACAACATTCTTTTTAGCGAGGATTATCCTACGGAATTCCAACATATTTTTGAGCAAAAGACACTTTTTGAAGATCCAACGGTGTACATCAATATCACCAGTAAATTGTCGCCCGAAGACGCGCCTGCAGGTTGCGAGAACTGGTTCGTAATGATCAATGCGCCAGGCGATTACGGTCAAGATTGGGATCAAATGGTAGAACAATCCAGAAAAAACATCATCTCAAAAATCAAAAAAGTCCTGAATGTAGATGTGGAACCACTCATTCAAACGGAATATATTCTCACGCCTCAAGACATAGAAAAAAACACAAGTAGCTATCGCGGTGCGCTTTATGGTGCGGCCAGCAATAATAAATTTGCTGCTTTTTTGAGACATCCTAACTTCAGCAAAATAAAAAACTTGTATCACGTGGGCGGTTCTGTCCATCCAGGTGGTGGCATTCCATTATGTCTATTAAGTGCAAAAATCACGGCAGACTTAATACCTGATGCCCAATGAAAAATGCAGCGATCATCTTTCTATGGGTCATTCATTTCAGTGCTTTAATAGGTATTGCGCTGGGTTATGAGACTTTCTTTTTAGGGAAATCGCCCTTTACCATGCTTTACATAACAGCATTGTTAGCCGTCTTTTTTCCGATCATGGATCTCAAGACGCTTGGGTTGTTTACAATATGTTTTGTCACAGGAATGACTGCGGAATGGATAGGCGTTCATACGGGCTGGCTGTTTGGCGAGTATAGTTATGGTGATAATTTTGGCCCAAAGCTCGATGGGATTCCTTTTTTAATTGGCGTCAACTGGGCTGTACTCACGTTTGTCACTCATGCCATCGCGAGTAAACAGACTTCAAATCCTTGGGCTATTTCGGTCATTGGAGCTAGTCTGATGGTGATTCTGGACTTTTTCCTGGAGCAGATTTGCGACTATGCGGGATTCTGGAGTTTTACTGGTGGCGCAGGATGGTATAACTATTTATGCTGGTTTATCATCGCCTTTATATTGCACTACATCGCCACGCATTACAAGCTAAAAGGAGATTTCAAAACCTCGTTACATATTTACATCGTTCAACTCATTTTTGCCAGCATCCTATGGATCATCATCAGTACGATATAGCCATCATAGGATTAGGCAACGCAGGTAGTCAGGTGTTACTATCCATGCTGGAGCATCAAGGATTTGAGGACCATAAGATTCTGGTTTTGGACGATTTTCAAGGTGAAAGCCTAGACAAGACTTGGAGTTTTTGGGAAAAAGGAACCGGAAAATGGGATCATCTCATTTCGTATGCATGGGACCTTGGAAGTTTTAAAACAAACGACCTGAAACTGGATTTTGATCTCACGCCCTATCATTACAAACAATTGAAAAGCCGTGATGTTATCGCTTTCGCGAAAGCGAAACTCATCGACCATCCCAACTGCACCTTAGTAGAAAACAGAGTTACCGCTGTCATTGAAAATGCCGAAACGGCCACCATCACCACCGAAGCAGATTCCTTTGAGGCCAAGCTGGTTCTTGACAGTCGTATCCCAACCGCTTTTTTTCAAGACACTAAATCGATCAAACTCCAACAACACTTTCTAGGTTGGGTAATCAAAACAGAAAAAGAGATTTTTGATCCATCCAGATTCTTGATGATGGATTACCGCCTGCGAGATCCTGGCACGACAAGTTTTACCTATATCCTACCCTATTCTGCCACAGAAGCTCTGGTAGAGTTCACATATTTCTCTTCAGAAATCGTGAGTAACCGGACCTACGAGAAGTATCTCAAAACATATTTGAGCGAGTACTTTAATATAGAATCTTATGAAATCATCGCGACGGAACAAGGAAATATTCCAATGACGACGTACCGATTTGAGCAGCACAATACAGGATTGGTGCATAAAATAGGAACTGCTGGAGGTTGGGTCAAACCCAGCACAGGTTACAGTTTTAAGCGCACTGAAAAGTTTGTGGGAATTTTGATCGACAATTATCTAAAAGGCAAATCTCTGGAGACTGGGATGTTCTTGAAGAAGTTTCGCTTTTATGATGACATCATGCTCGATGTTCTAAAACTTCATAATGATCGTGGCCATCTCTTGTTCCAGAACTTGTATAAAAACAATCCCATCAAACGAATCTTATCATTTCTAGATGAGGAAACTGTACTGGCAGAAGAATTAAAAATCATGTTGCCACTTACCTCATGGCCTTTTATCAAAGGCTTTTTCAAAAAATTATTTTAGAGCCTCTGGGATTTCAAATTCTGGCCAGTCGCCAGCAATTTTATAGGGCTGGAATCTGGTAAAGAGTTCTTCTTTGTACCACTGCAGTGCTTGGGTTTGTTGCACGGCATGCCTATGGTTCTTACCACGATAGGCAAATTTCTTGAGGGCCTCTACATCATTCCACAAACTAAATGTAGCCATTTGGGTAACTGGTCTCTCGCCTATTCCAGCACTAAAAAGCAGATTGGGATTATCGACAAGATCCTTTTGAGAAGTAGGCACATATTTCCAGAATCTCCTAAGCATCGATAGTTTTATAGTCGCTCTGGTAATCACAGCAATGAAAGGATTTTCTGGATGCAGATCTTGAGAAACCTCAAACGGATTCTGGCTGGACCATTGACCGTAAGCTTTAATATTTTTCAAATAAAAAGTCAGTTGGTGGCTGCTATGTCGCTCATAACGGTTACTCAAATTAGAACTTGAAAAATATTCCTGAGCATGCGACGCATCATCCCAAACCTGCAGCACTCCATAAACGGAGAAATCGGGACGTGGATCAAAATGTTCACGACCACTTCCCAGTAACTTATAAAAATGCAGTCCTTTCGTTTTCTTGAGCTTGCTATGAGCAAACTGCATCATCGCAAAAGCCCATAACTGATCCTTCCAGTTGGCATACTTGTAAAAGGTAAGCGTGGTGATTTGTTGAGTAGCTTTCATAGTCTATCGCAAAGTTATGGATAACTTGTTCTGTGGTCGTATAAAATCGAGACTGCTATCCACAATAGGTTGTATCTTTTTACCCTTAAAATGATACTATGCTGGTTTGTACCAAAAGCTTTCTAATCTTTATCCTTGTCAACCTCAGCTGGACCATTGGTTATGGTCAAACCTATGCTCGCAACGGCATGGTGGTTTCTGACAACAGCATAGCTAGCGAGATAGGTGTTGACATAATGAAAAAAGGTGGTAACGCTATTGACGCCAGCGTAGCAACCGCCTTTGCTCTGGCCGTAACGCATCCCGCGGCAGGGAATATAGGTGGTGGTGGTTTTTTAGTGTATCGTCCTAATACTGGTGAAGCCACCACAATTGACTTTAGAGAAAAGGCACCTCTAGCAGCACATCCTAAAATGTTTTTGGATAAAAATGATTCATTGATTGTGGGCAGCAATCACAACAGCGCACTGGCTATAGGCGTTCCAGGCACGGTTGCAGGATTGTATCTCGCACACCAAAAATATGGAAAGCTGCCATGGAATCAATTGGTTGAACCATCCATTGAAGTAGCTAGGAATGGATTCCCATTAACCTGGGCGCTTTATAACGAGGCGAACTATTTGAGAAATTCGACTAGCGCTCCTTCCTTTTTAAAGAAATACTTTTTGGATAACGATGGACGTGCGCTGGAATTTGGCGACCTATGGAAACAATCTGAGCTGGCCCAAACCTTACAGATCATCGCAGATCAAGGACATGAAGGTTTTTATAAAGGTCAAGTCGCCCAACAGATTGAAAATTTCATGAAAGAGTCTGGCGGTATCATTACTAAAGAGGATTTAGGGAAATATCAGGCCATAGAGCGTCAACCTATTGTTTCTACATTTGAAGAATTTACTATTTACAGTATGCCACCACCTAGTTCTGGTGGTGTTACCATGGCTGCCATGCTCAACATTATGGAACTGGCAAATAAGGAGAGCATACCGTTCAACAGTACCGCTTATGTCCACTTAATGATCGAGTCCATGAGACGAGGCTTTGCAGATCGCGCTGAATTCCTAGGTGATCCAGACTTCAATCCAGACTTACCGGTAGATCGCTTGATATCCAAAGGACACGCTAAAAAAAGATTTGAAAACATCAATATGGATAAGGCGTCCGTGAGTGATCCTCAAACATTTGGTCACCCATATGATGGTGACAACACCACGCATTTCTCTGTAATTGATAAAGATGGAAACGCGGTAAGCGTTACCTATACTTTGGAACAATCCTATGGATCTGGATTAGGTTCTAGTGAACTTGGATTTATTTTCAACAATGAGATGGGTGACTTCAATCCAGTGCCAGGAGAGACCAAGACCAATGGCCAGATAGGAACTGATCCCAATCTTATCGAGCCCGAAAAACGCATGTTGTCGTCCATGAATCCTACTATCGTGGTAAAGGACGACAGGCCATTCTTAATCATGGGAAGTCCAGGCGGGCGCACCATTATCAATACCGTATTTCAAGCCGTCCTCAACGCAATGTTATATGATATGGACGTGAAACAATCCATAGAGTCCATGAAAATCCATCACCAGTGGTTACCAGATGTCACCTATTACGAGCAAGGCAAGCTGTCACCAGACACAGTGAAAAACTTGAAAGAAATGGGACATCAAATGGTTCCTGTGGATCAGCTGGGTCGCCTCATGGGCATACAGTTCAACCCATCTGAAAACATCATTATTGGAGCGTCAGACAGCTCCAGCCCAGACGGTGCCGCCATTGGTTATTGAAGACTTTTCTATGCAACAAAAATATTTATGGAGTTCGCTTTCGCGAAAGCGTCACTTTCCACAATTCCGTTTTCAAACCACCGTCCTTTTCCTTATTTGCTTGCTCATTGCACAATTGGCAATTGCACAGATCGAAACAGTTGCCAATGATAAAGGCAGAAGAATTGGCTTGAATCTAGGGTATTCACAGCAGGATCGATTCCCCTTCAATGATGAGGATTATGCACATATTACTAGGTCCATAAAAATTCAATTAGCGCAGGAAGTTTGGAAAAAAGACCAACAAGCCCTAGAAATTTTGATCGAGCCATCAGTGTATTTTGTGAACCACCAGCTTCTCAATCTGTTTTTTATAAAGCCAGACAAACCCAATTTTGAGGCACAACGCGCTCTTTTTACACAAAACCGATCTTATGAAGAGTACGCGCTCAATCTAGGATTATCCTACAGTTATAATTTGACACGCGATTTGCTTACCTACGGGTTGGTCAGCATAGGTCCGATGACAGCAACTGCCGATACAGAACGACAGAAAAAAGGGTTTTCATTTTCTGATGTTTTGGGCGCTGGAATGCGCTATCGAATTGAAAATCTGTCGTTTGACCTAAGGTTTAGTTTGAGACATGTGAGTAATGCCAACCTACGATCACCCAACAACGGTCACAACAGCGCTGGAGTCGAATTGGGTTTTTCTTATCATTTGTGATATTTTTTGAATATGGATCGAAATTTGTAAAGTAGATTTCCATATTGCTACTAAATTGATATGAAAGAAACTGCCCTAATCACTGGTGCCAGCAGCGGCATCGGTAAAGAAATGTGTATCCTACACGCCCAAGCTGGAAAAGATCTGGTCATCATTGCTAGAAATGAAAAAGACCTCAACGGATTAAAAGCCCAATTAGAATCCCAATATGATATTCAGGTTCATGTGATCTCAAAAGATCTCACTGACGCTACTGCCGTCGATGAAATTATCGAGGATCTTGAGCAACATAATATACAGGTGGAATACCTCATCAATAACGCAGGATTTGGAAAGGTAGGAATGTTTGCCGATAGTGATTGGGAAACTAGCTTGAGCATGATACAACTCAATGTGATTGCATTAAGTCACCTATGCCGTAGAATATTACCGCAAATGCTAGAACGCAATAGCGGTAGAATCTTGAACGTCTCTTCAACGGCCAGTCTCATGCCTGGTCCTTTACAAGCCGTATATTTTGCTTCTAAAGCCTTTGTTAGATCCTTTAGCAATGCATTGTCAGAAGAGCTTAAAGAGTCCAATATTACTGTAACGAACCTCATGCCTGGAGCTACGGAAACAAATTTTGCCAAAACCGCAGGATTACAAGACACAGCTTTATTTGACGATACCGCGAGCGCACATTCTGTAGCATCCACTGGTTATAAAGCTATGATGGAAGGCAAAATGGATGTCACTGCCGGTATCACTTTAGGTCAAAGCCTTATGCTCAAAGCAATCCCATTTACTCCGAAGAAATTGGTACTTAATCAGGTGCGAAAAATGCAAGAAGATAATTCATAGCTTATTAGCTTGGAATCATATTGACTTCATACCAATTCGGCTTTGAGTTAGATTTCATTTTATCCCATAAAAAAAGCGTTGCCAACGGCAACGCTTTTCTTTTAGGTATAAACTAAGCTTTTATTAAGCCGCGTTTTCTTCTTTGATCAAGTTCAATGCACTTCCCTTGCGATACCATTTTATCTGGGCATCGTTATAGGTATGATTTACCTTAAATGTATCCTTAGAACCATCTTTGTGAACCAATTCTACTGTTAAAGGTGTATCTGGCGCAAAATTTTCTAGATCTATGAAGTTGAATGTATCATCTTCCTGGATCAAATCATAGTCAGACTCATTAGCAAACGTGACACCTAACATACCTTGTTTCTTAAGGTTGGTCTCGTGTATACGTGCAAACGATTTAACGATAACTACATAAACACCTAGGTGTCTGGGCTCCATCGCAGCGTGCTCTCTTGAAGAACCTTCACCATAATTATGGTCTCCAACTACAACAGTTGGGATACCAGCAGCCTTGTAGGCGCGCTGTGTTTTAGGAACGGCATCATATTCTCCATCAATCTGACTCTTAACTAGATTGGTTTGCTTGTTAAATGCGTTTACTGCACCTATCAGACAGTTGTTGGAAATGTTGTCCAAGTGGCCACGATACTTCAACCATGGACCTGCCATGGAGATATGGTCTGTAGTACATTTTCCAAAAGCTTTGATCAATAGTTTTGCGCCCATAAGGTTCTTTCCATCCCAAGGTTCAAAAGGAGTCAATAATTGTAAGCGGTCGCTATCTTCTGCAACGCTTACTTTTACATTGCTTCCATCTTCTACAGGAGCTTCATAACCAGCATCCTCTACTTCAAAACCTTTAGGTGGTAGTTCAATCCCTGATGGCTCTTCCAACATCACCTCATCACCATCTTCATTGAT
The DNA here is from genome assembly GCF_001413925.1 of Nonlabens sp. YIK11. Classification (NCBI taxonomy): domain Bacteria; kingdom Pseudomonadati; phylum Bacteroidota; class Flavobacteriia; order Flavobacteriales; family Flavobacteriaceae; genus Nonlabens; species Nonlabens sp. YIK11. The sequence continues at coordinate 1,417,735 of NZ_LBMJ01000001.1, read as the reverse complement.
CAGCTTATCTGTCATTGGGTTAAAATCCAATCTACCTGAAATCGCAATCGCGGCAACCATTTCTGGCGAACCAACAAAGGCGTGTGTATTAGGGTTACCGTCTGCACGCTTAGAGAAGTTACGGTTGAAGGAGTGAACGATCGTGTTTTTCTCATCACCTTTCATATCACTACGATCCCATTGACCTATACAAGGTCCACAAGCGTTAGTAAATATGGTAGCATCCAAATCTTCAAAGATCTTAAGGATACCATCGCGCTCTGCGGTGAAACGTATCTGCTCAGATCCAGGGTTGATCCCAAAGTCTGATTTAGGTTTTATTTTTTTCTTGACAGCCTGCTCTGCAATAGATGCAGCTCTGGTCAAATCTTCATAAGAAGAGTTGGTACACGATCCTATCAATCCCCAATCTACCTTAAGTGGCCAGCCGTTCTTTTCGGCTTTTTCACCTAATTGACCTACTGGTGTAGCAAGGTCTGGTGTAAATGGTCCATTTAAGTGCGGTACCAATTCGTCTAGATTGATCTCAATAACTTGGTCAAAATACTGCTCTGGATTTGCATAGACCTCATCATCTGCCGTTAGGTATTCCGCTACTTTGTCTGCAGCATCTGCAACATCTGAACGATCTGTAGCGCGTAAATAACGAGACATGGACTCATCATACCCAAAGGTGGATGTCGTCGCTCCTATTTCCGCACCCATATTACAAATGGTTCCTTTACCTGTACAGGATAGGTTTTTTGCACCTTCACCAAAGTATTCTACAATGGCTCCAGTTCCACCTTTTACGGTTAGGATACCAGCCACTTTAAGGATAACATCCTTGGCGCTGGTCCATCCATTAATTTTACCGGTTAGTTTTACTCCTATCAATTTAGGGAATTTCAATTCCCATGGCATCCCTGCCATAACATCAACGGCATCCGCACCACCAACTCCTACAGCGACCATTCCCAATCCACCGGCATTTACCGTATGGGAATCTGTTCCTATCATCATACCACCTGGAAATGCATAGTTCTCAAGAACTACCTGGTGGATAATACCAGCACCTGGCTTCCAGAATCCAATTCCATACTTATTGGAAACAGATCCCAAAAAGTCAAAAACCTCACTACTTACATCATTTGCGCGAGCAAGATCTTTTGCTGCACCTTGTTTTGCCTGGATCAAGTGATCACAGTGCACTGTAGTAGGTACGGCAACTTTGTCCTTACCAGCTTGCATGAACTGCAATAGCGCCATCTGGGCCGTTGCATCTTGACAAGCGATACGGTCTGGAGCAAAATCAACATAATCCTTACCTCTTGTAAAAGGCTTATCTGTGGTTTCATCCCACAAGTGTGAATAAAGGATTTTTTCTGAAAGTGTCAATGGTTTACCTACCAGTTCACGAGCTTTATCCACTCGTCCAGGCATGGTCTCATACACTTTTTTGATCATGTCAATATCAAAGGCCATATATATGTTTATTTGTTAAAATCTTAATGTAGCGAATTTACGAAAACCTAGGGCTTTTTTAAAATAAAGCGCTTAACAAAGAGGTGTTCTTTAAAAGCACAGAATTCATTCCTAAAGACCGTAAATATTCCGATAATGGCAGCGAAATGATGTTGTAATTACCAGATTCACATTCTTATTGTGAGGATGGGTAGATAGTTCGCTTTCGCGAAAGCGAACTATCTACCCATTCACTGATTATCGACGGCTTTTCAACCACGTTTTTACCGCAAGTACAATCGCAACTGCATCGATAAAATAACCTAAATAAAAGAGGACTGTAGATAATACCGTGTTAACTTCTCGCAAGGGCGCACTTATTGCGACTAGTAGGCCGCCTAGAAACAATAAAAAGAGTGGCAAGGAGTAAGCGGCCATGTTTACAGAATCTGAGAAATCAGACTGTCCTCGGTATGACCTTCTGCCTCGGCTTTGTAATTTTTGATGATGCGATGCCTGAGGATTCCAGTTGCCACGGCCTTTACATCTTCAATATCTGGACTGTATTTTCCATGAATTGCTGCATGCGTTTTTGCGGCAAGAATCAAGTTTTGGGAAGCTCGTGGTCCAGCGCCCCAATCTAGGTATTGTTTGATGACCTCTGGCGCGGTATCTGATTTGGGTCTGGTCTTCCCTACCAACTTTACCGCATATTCAATCACATTATCTGCCACTGGAATGCGACGTACCAACTGCTGGATGTCTACTATTTCCTGAGCATTGAATAAGGGATTGATGACGGGCTTGTGGTCTGAAGTGGTTGATTTTACAACCATTACTTCTTCCTCATAAGTTGGGTATTCCAAATTGATGGCAAACATAAAACGGTCCAGCTGTGCTTCTGGCAATGGATAGGTTCCTTCCTGCTCGATAGGGTTTTGAGTGGCTAGTACAAAGTATGGATTAGCCAGATCATAACCATGACCTGCAACGGTAACAGATCGTTCTTGCATTGCTTCCAGCAATGCGGCCTGTGTTTTAGGTGGTGTGCGATTGATTTCATCTGCCAGGACGATGTTTGAAAAAACAGGTCCTTTGATAAACTTGAAATTGCGACTCTCGTCCAGGATCTCACTACCCAAAATATCTGACGGCATCAAGTCTGGCGTGAATTGAATACGCTTGAATTCTAATCCCAAAGCTTTAGAAATGGTGTTCACCATTAAAGTTTTGGCAAGTCCAGGAACACCTATCAATAGCGCATGACCACCAGAAAAAATACTGATCAATATCTGATCTACCACATGATCTTGACCTATAATGATCTTAGAAATTTCTTTCTTTAATTCTTTGTGTCTTACTACAAGTTGATCAATAGCGGCAACATCTGACATAATCTATAATGGGTATTTTCTATTTATTCCACTCTTGAAGCAACTCACAATCATCAAAGTCGTCACCTATCTTGATGTAGGTATCCTTGATTTTTTCCTCGCGCCATTTTTCAATCTTGCGCACTTGCTTGTCTCTAAGAGCAAGATCCTTGATCTTACCATAATCTGAGGAATAATCTGCCTCGTGGTCTTTTACTTTTCTAATCAGGTTCACGATGGTAAAAGAAGTAGATCCTGTACCTCTAGGATCCTTTTCTTCAATAATCCCACTAACATCACCTTCCTGTAAAAACTGTACGGAAGAAACGATACTGGATGATATGTATCTAGGAGCAATTTTTGCTAGGTCCAACAAATTTTCACCAGTAATAGGATTCACGAACTGACCTCCTTTTTCTGCAGTTTCCTTTTCATCGCTTATGGCTCTTGCAGCATCTGCAAAAGTAGTGTCTCCTTGAACGATCTTATCGCGCATGGCATCAAGCTTAGCGCGAGCTTTAGACTCTTGCGCTCGACTAATATATGGATACAAGAGAATGTGTCGCACGTCTCTTACCTGACCGCGTATTTTTTCTACGTACAAAATGTGCCACCCGAAGGAAGTTTCAAACGGCTCACTGATCTCACCTTCTTCCAATGAAAATGCCGCTTCCTTAAACTCCTTTGCGTATGGATCTGAACGTCGCATGGACAGTACGCCACCTTGACGCTCTGTACCTATATCCTCAGAATACAAGGTTGCTTTGGCGGCAAAATTGGCACCGTTATTCAATACGTCGTCTCTATACTGATTGAGCTTGTCTATGGTTTCTTGAATTGCTTCTTCACTAGGTTTTGAATTCACAACGATACGTGCAATCTCCACTTCTGAATTGATGAAGGGCCTTTTGTCTTCTGGGATGGAATAGAAGAACTGACGCACCTCTTCTGGAGTGATTTGTACATCTTCAGTAAGTCTTTCCTGCATACGGCTGGCGAGTAATTCTTCTCTATTGAGCACATCCAACTCATCTCGCAGTTGTTGGAAACTATCCTTTCTAAAGAATGCTGCCATTTCTTCATCGCTGGCTCCATTCATTTGACTACGTAAAAAGTCAATACGATTGTCTGTAGCACTAGCGATTTCTCTGTCAGAAACCGTGATACTATCCTGTATGGCATGGTGAGCATAAAGCTTTTGTCCCATTAGGGACTGCATCACATCACATTTTGTAATGTCAGAAGCTCCAGTGCTTCTTCGTGCTTCTTTCAATTGCTTGTCGATATCGCTATCCAGCAACACATAATCACCTATAACGCCAGATACTCCATCGATCTTACGACGTATTTTGGTAGGCTTGACGGTATCATTCAACGCAGCCAGCACTTCTTGCTTGATGGCTTCATCCTGTTGAACGTTAGATGTTGTAGAGGTTTGTGCTGTTGCCGCTTTCGCGAAAGCGAACACTACCAAAACACTCACCCAGCTACGGATTGATTTTAAGTCTATTGCTTTGAATTGCATCATTTAATAAGTCCTTTTCTATTTTTTTAATATAAGCCAACTTGCGCTGGTTGCGTAAAATCTGTTTAATGGTTGGGTTTACGTAGGAAAGAGGAGCCTGCTCGCCACGTCGCAGGATATCTTTAATGTGCAGCAAATATACGCCAAGACTATCTTCCAGCTTCCAGGTGCGACCGGGAATTAGGTATTGGGCCTCGTTTGCCGCAGTGATAGGTGTCAAGCGTTCCAGCAATATGCTTTTCTTGATCCAGATGCTGTCGTTGAAAGAATAATTGCGGAATCCCAACGACATGTCTTCCAGTTCCTTCAGGTTTTTTGTGCTGCCACCTTGAAAGAGCTGGTTCACCTTCTCCAATTCTGAATAGGTCTGATCTACCAGTAGATATCTGAATTTGACCAAATCCTCATTGAGTATGAACTCATCTCTATGCTGCTGGAAATAATCCTTAGTTTCAGATGTGGGTACGGTAGTGTCTAGATTTTGCTTGATGAGTTCCTGTAGGTAGGCCTGAGTGTACAGCTCTGTTTTATAACGTGAGATGAGTAGATCCAGATCATCCTGCTTTTCCTCACTGATGTTTTGCAAGGCGTTCTTCATCAACATCTGGTCTGTGGTCCAGTCGTCAATGTATTTTTGAACGATCAAAACAGAGTCATTAGATGTATAATCTGCCGGTAGGATATTCTGAATTTCAGAACGCAAGAGATAGGAATCACCTATTTGAGCAATAGCGTCCACTTCTTGTTCCTTTTCAAAATAGGAACATGAAATGATGGTAAGCGAAATGATTCCTACTATAAGTCTACGCACGCGTTTTCTCTTCTATTTCCTTTTTGACTTTTTTGAGCACCTTATCGTGGATCTTAATGTCGCGACCTTCTCTTAAAGATTTCATCCACTCGTTCTCCAATTGCTGCTGGTAATCGTTGATGACCGCGCCACGAGCTTCTTCAAAAGTCTTTGCGGTAGGCTCTAACACTTCCTTGACGTTGACCACCTTATAAAATCCACTATCTTCTTTATCATAAACTCTGGAAACACCTTCTTTCACCTCAAAATTTTGGGGTAATCTAGAATAACCTTCTTCTACCACACCGCTGGATACCATCACCTTTGTATTTCCTTTTTCATTGATTTGCTCTTTGATTTGATCAAGAGCTGTTCCGTTTTCCAACATTTGCTTCACCTTGACAGCGGCTTCTTCCGTTGTGTTTTGAGTGAGATCAATGTCTAGTCTACGTTTCCATTGGTACTTTTCCTTGTTCTTTTCATAATAGGCCTGCTGCCCTAAAGAATCTACTTTGGCAGCTTCCCAAATTTTCTTCTCCATTAATTCAAACAACAACAATCCCTCTTTGTATTCTCCATAGATGAAGGCAAAATCTTCATTGTCTCTTTCCAGGTGGTCGTCGTAATAATCAATAACTGATTGGTTGACAAAATCATTGAAATACACCTTCAATTTTTCTTCAAGACTTCCAAACTTCCTATAATCCTTAACCTGTTTCTCTTGCACAAACTGGTAAAAATCATTTTGCGAATACTCTTTCTCTTCAATCTCAAATAAGCTAGCTGGCGCTACAGTACCAACCTCCATGTTCCAACTACCTTGCATGAGAGAATCTGTTACCACAGGAAATCTTTTCTTATAAGAATTGATCCTCGGTAGTTTGACGTCATATTTTGCTAAAAGTTTATTGGTAAAGGACTCAGTAATTTTTCTGGATCGTGCAGATTTTTTGATTTGGTCTCTCAAACCAGACTCAGCATCTTCAAAAGATGGCACTGGGAATCTTTCCAATAACTTGATAATGTGCCAACCAAATCTTGTCTTCACCGGCTCAGAATAGCTTCCTATTTCGGTCAAGTCAAAGGCAGCTTGTTCAAATTCAGGAGCATTCAGTCCACCAGTTCCAAACCTAGGAAGCTTGCCTCCGTTTCTAGCCGAATTGATATCCTCAGAAAACTCTGTCGCCATCGCACTAAAATCTCGTCCAGATTCCAATTGTGCATAAATCTCATCGATACGCTGTTTTGCAGTTATTGTAGTATCCTGACGCTTGTCGTAGGTCATGATATGAGCCACGACCACATCATCTGGTGTAGTCCTTCTATCATTCACTTTTAGGATATGATAACCAAAATCAGTTCTAAAAATATCGGATACCTTGCCAGTCTCGGTCTCATAAGCCGCAGTTTCAAACTCAAAGACCATTTTAAAGGGACCAAACCATCCCAACTCACCACTTTCCTTGGCACTAGGTCCTTCACTGTGGTTTCTAGCCACGGTGGCAAAATCTTCACCGTTTTGTACTCGATCCTTGAGCTCTTTGATCCTATTGTAGGCTACTAATGTATCTGCCGGTGCCGCACTGCGATCTACTTTGATCAAAATGTGGCTCGCATTGACCTCATTATTCATGCGCTCATAGGCCTCTTTCACCAAAGCTTCAGTGACTTCGTTATCAGTCAGATATGATTCGGCGAGACCGTCGCGGTAGGATTGTAATTCTGTTTTGTAAGACTCGTTGTTTTGCAAACCCATTTCTTTGGCTTGCAACAGTTTAAGGCGGTAATCAATGTACAGCTGTAGATAATTATCCAGGTCCTTTTGGGATTCATCTTGAACGATATCTAGGTTTTTAAGGTAAACACGCATAAACGTACCAGCGTCATAATCGTTCCCATCAATGGTCAACAAGGTTTGGTCCTTCAAATCTTGGGCAATACAAAAAACTGAAAAACAAACAGTTACTAAAAACAATAAATTCTTTAATCGATTCATGATCATGTTTTAACCAGAGCGTTCAAAAATAGGTAAATCACTCAGGTGAACAAAACGCAGGCGACACCAGCTTATTATGTGAATTTTGTTAAGTTGACGGCTTATTCTCGTACTTAAGAACTATGCAAAACGAGTACCGTATCACAATCGACCAGCCATTGGAAAAACTCATGGAGTTATTTCTCAATCAAGACAACTTCAAGCACTGGCAACGCGGACTCATAGGTTTTGAAAACTTGACGCCCCAAATAGGCATGAAAGGCAGCAAACGCAAGCTCAAGATCAAAACGCTGTTGGGAACGGTTACCATGACCGAAGAAATTACGAAACGAGACCTGCCTCGCCAGTGGGAAGCCACCTATCGCACAAAAGGGGTCGTGAATTATCAGAGTAATCGCTTTCGCGAAAGCGAAATAAAAACAGAGCACGGCATCCAAGTTCAAACCGTCTGGGAAGCTACCAGTATTTTTAAATTCACCGGAATGATGCGGCTGGTAGCCGCCGCAAAACCTGAGCTTTTTGAAAAGCAAACGTTCCAATTCATGCAGGATTTCAAGGATTTTGCCGAAAACGGCACCTCTGTCAGTCAGCTATAAAAAAAGCGAGCCTAGAGCTCGCTTTTTATCAATATTCATTTTGGATTACGACTCAGATTTTTGTTCCAGTGCTTTACCTATCAAGGTATCACCTTCTAAAATCTCGAACGTCGAATGGTTTGCCACATCATCGTGCAATACACGACTCAAGACTTGTGCTACATCTGCACGCGGTATTTCTCCCTTTTTCTCTAGTTTGTCGGTGAGCACGATATGGTCTGTCGCGTCATTGTTGTTTAACGTTCCTGGTCGCACGATAGCATAATTAAGATTGGACTTTTTCAAATGCTCATCGGCATTGTGTTTTGCCCATAAATAATCTTGAAGATCTTCTGCATTGGATGGAGCGTCTGCACCTCTCGAGCTGAGCATCACAAACTTTTTAATGTTGTGTTTTTGAGACGCGTCGATCAGTTTTTTGGCGCCTTCTTGATCTACTTCCACCACTTTTTTACCACCAGAACCAGCTGCAAAAATGACTTTGTCCATACCTTCTACGGCATGAGCGACATCCTTTTCTAAATCTGCCATGACGGTCTTGATGTTCTTGCTCTCAAATTGCTCTCTTTGTTCCTCTTTGCGTATCATCGCAATAGGCTCAAAGTATTGAGATTCCTGCAATAGATTTACTATTATATTTCCTGTGGTACCTGTTGCACCTGCTACTAATATTTTTTCCATGGCTCCAAGATACAAGCAAAACCAGAGTGACATTGTGAATACTATGTTGTTTAACGCCTCTTTAATACGCACTGTTTAGTACTTTTAACCCATGAGAAACCTCAAACTGATCTGGGATTTTAAAGGTCCCGATGCTGCACAAACCGCGAGACATCATTTAATACACCTCAAAGAATATATAGAGCGCAATGAGGTAGACACTCTAGCTACTGGTGTTGAGGAAGTCACACCAATGCATCACTTATGTTTTGTAGCGGTCAAGGAACCTGATATGCCACAAGTGCGAGACGATCTTAAACCACATCGCGGACAATTATGGATGGAATCATAAAACAACTTAAAGATCTTTTGCCGCAGGCCAGGCTATTGATGGGCGATTCTTTAAAAGAACGCTATAGCCACATATGGCGCATGAATGAGTCGCTAGAAGCGAAGTGTCTCTTGTTACCAGAGTCCACTGAAGAAGTGAGCCAAATTTTGAAGATATGTCATCAACACGATCAACCTATCGTTGTTCATGGTGGCTTGACAAATCTTGTAGGTGGCACAGAAACTAAGGGACATGAGGTCGTCATCTCTCTGGAGCGCATGAATGCCATTGAAGAAATTGATGAAAGTAGTCGCACCGCGACGGTACAATCTGGAGTGATTCTGGAACATCTACATCAATCTGTTGAGAATAAAGGACTGTTATTTCCGCTCAATTTTGGGGCACGAGGCAGTGCACAGATAGGTGGTATTATTTCTTCCAACGCTGGTGGTTTACGCGTTCTCAAATATGGTATGACCCGTCAATTGGTTTTAGGAATTGAAGCTGTCATGGCAGATGGCACCATCATCAATTCCATGAAAAAGATCATAAAGGATAACTCTGGTTATGATCTCAAACAGCTTTTTATAGGATCTGAAGGAACTTTAGGGATCGTTACTCGAGCGGTATTGCGTCTGCAGGAAGCACCCAGCAGTAGAAACGCCGCGTACCTTGCCGTCAATGATTATGAATCTGTGGTCACATTACTTAAATATTTTGACCAAGGACTGGCCGGTAAACTAAGCGGTTTTGAGCTCATCTGGAAAAACACCTATGAGCAAATGACGGCAACCGGTGAAGCGGTGCGGCCGCCATTGCCCTATGATTATGAGTTCTACATCCTAGTAGAAACACTAGGAAGCCAGCCAAAAACCGATCAAGCAGAATTTCAAGAAATGTTGGAAAATGCCATTATTAATGAAATGGCTCTGGACGCAGTGATGGCGCAATCGCCTAGCGATGTGGATTGGTTTTTTAGGATTAGAGAAGATGTCAATAATCTGACCGACTTTATGACGCATGATCAACATTTTGATATCAGCATGCCGGTAGCGCTTATAGGCAGCTACATACAGTCCTGCTATGATCGACTAGAGCACATCAAAGGTATTGAACAGATTTATGCCTTTGGCCACGTGGCAGATGGAAATATCCATTTCATGATTGGGAAGGAAAACCAGAGTGATGCCTTGAGACTGAAAATCAATGATGTTATCTACGGTGGAATTGAAGCCATAGGCGGATCTGTAAGTGCAGAGCATGGAATAGGAATTGACAAAAAAGCCTATCTCAAAATAAGTCGCACAGCTCAGGAAATTCAGCTTATGAAAACGTTGAAACTTGCCATGGATCCTAAAGGCATTCTCAATCCCAATCGCATTTTTGACTAGATGGAGAAAAAGTTCGCTTTCGCGCCTGCCTGTCGGCAGACAGGAAAGCGAACCCATCAACAATCATATTGCTCACCACCTATTGCTCCAATGTGAATCTTGCCATTAACTTCGCTTGTGACGAACCGCCTATCCAGACCTTAAACGCGCCATTTTCCAGTATCCAATCACCTTGATTATTGAAAAAACCTAATTGATCTCTGGTCAATTCAAAAGAGACTTGCCTTGATTCACCTGGCTGCAGGGTTACTTTCTCAAAGCCCTTCAACTCTTTGACAGGTCTGATAGTGGTCGCAAACTCATCCTGAATATATAGCTGAACAATTTCAGTTCCAGCAACATCTCCTGTGTTGGAGATCTGAGCCGTGACAACAACTTTTTGATTTTGGCTGTAATTATTATCTACCTGTACATCATCATACTTAAAAGTCGTATAACTAAGTCCAAACCCAAACGGCCACAAGGGTTCATTAGGAGCGTCTTGATAATGCGAGTAAAAAACCGTTCCCTCATTATAACCGTCGGGACGACCGGTATTCTTATGGTTATAGTAAATAGGAACCTGTCCTACATCAACGGGAAAGGTCATGGGCAACTTACCTGACGGATTGTAATCACCGTGCAAAACCTGTGCGATGGCGTGACCGCTTTGGGATCCCAACTGCCAGGCCTCTACGATAGCCGGAATGTTTTTCTTTGCCCATGGCAGCGCCAACGGACGACCATTAGTAAGAACTAAAACGATATTGGGATTCACCGCGTGAATTTGTTCCAAAAATTCCTGCTGTAAACCTGGTAATCCTAGATCTGTTCTACTGCGCGCCTCACCACTTTGAAGCCCGTGTTCTCCCAGCATGACGATGACCACATCTGCATTTTCGGCAGCTTTTAGGGCGGCAGCGGTTCCTGTAGTATCGGTCTTATTGTAAATTAACTCTTGGGTGAATTCTGCTTTTTGGTCCACAAATACAGGACCGCGTTCAAATACGACTGTGTTCTCAGTATAATTTGCAATGCCTTCTTTTAGACTAATGGCAGTGTCGTCTATGGCTCCTATTCTCCAGTTGCCCAGCACGCTGTTTTTATCTATCGCGAGATCGCCCAGCACGGCAATTTTACGTCCGCGTTTTAAGGGTAGCATTTCATTCTCGTTCTTTAATAAAACGATGGATTTGAGCGCCATGTCGAGTGCACCAGCTTTCATTTCTTCACTATTGATCACTTGCTTCTCAATAACCTCATCGCAATATTTGTAGGGATCGTCAAAAAGGCCCAATTCAAACTTGACCTTGAGGATGCGTTTGACCGCATCGTCAATGATTGTTACAGGTACTTTTCCTTCTCCAACGAGTTGTTCCAAGTGGTTCATATATACATAGGATTCCATGTCCATATCAATACCGGCATTGACTGAAAGTCTGGCAGCAGCCTCATCATCTGGAGCATAATGGTGATTGATCATTTCTTTGATGGAAGCCCAGTCAGAGACTACAAAACCTTCAAAACCCCATTGATTTTTGAGAATATCCCTAAACAAGAATTCGTTAGCTGATGCTGGAATACCGTTCAAATCATTGAAGCTGCTCATAAATGTACGAGCGCCTGCATCTACTGCCGCTTTGAATGGTGGCAACACCACATTGTATAGCGTAGAATTACCAATATCTACGGTGTTATATTCACGTCCTGCTTCTGAAAAACCGTAGGCCGAAAAATGCTTTGCACAGGCCGCGATGGTAAATCGGTCAGATAACTCGTTTCCTTGAAAACCATTGACTCGAGCGGTAGCAATCCTACTACCTAGATAAGGATCCTCGCCTGCGCCTTCCATCACACGACCCCAACGGGCATCTCTTGAAATGTCCACCATAGGTGCAAACGTCCAGTTCAATCCTGCTGCGGCAGCTTCTTTGGCTGCCAGTCGTGAAGAATTCTGGATAGCCTCTAGGTCCCAACTCGCAGCCTCGGCCAGCGGTATGGGCGCCATGGTCTGGTAACCGTGAATCACATCAAAGCCGAAAATCAATGGAATACCCAAACGTGTTTCTTCCACCGCTATTTTTTGAACCGCTCGTACATTCTCGACGCCTCTCACATTAAGCATGGAACCCACCAGTCCATCACGTATGTCCTGCGTTTTACTTGCAGCATCGTTCGTTTTAGAAACCGGACCTGTAAAATCCCTAAATCCAGAGTATTGGTTCATTTGACCTATTTTTTCCTTTAGGGTCATCATATTCAAAACAGAATCTACTTTTCTGTCTAACTCGTTTACAGGCATATTTTTTTCTTCTTCTACTTTTGGGGTAAGACTTTGGTTCATTGATGTGTGACAAGAATAGATGGGGACCAATAAAATCAGCATCACTATTCTATTTAAATAATATTTGAAACTCATAAGGTTTTTGGCTTGACTAATTGTAATGGCTGTAGGTGAACGTTCAGGATCTACCGAGAATCACAAAGATCTAGATTTTGAATTGTAAAAACGAATCACAGCTTTCTAAAGCTTTGGAATTGTGGTCAGACCAATGGATGTGAAATGATCCTGGGGTATTTCGCTTTCGCGAAAGCGAAAACACCATAAGATTATCATAAGTATTGATCCATTTGATGCTAGTTTCTTTCAAACTTTATACTCAAGAAACGTAAAAATGCTTCATAAAAAAAGCTGCCTTTTCAGGCAGCCTTTTATCAATAAATCTTATTGCTTAGTTTTTCGATAACTTAATACTGCGAACCTCTCCGTCAACAGAAGAAATTTTTGCAATATATAAACCTTGCGAAAGGGCAGATCCATCAATCGTCGCAGAAAGAGATGATTCTTTTTGCTCCTTAACCAGCTTACCAGTAATGTCGTAAACAGCAATAGAACTAATTGCAGATGCAACAGATTCAATGTTCCAAACATCTTGGGATGGATTAGGATATACTTTAAAGAAAGTTCCGTCTACTTGATCTACACTTGCAGTAGTTCCTTTGTGGAAATAAACATTATCAATATAAACAACGCCTAAATTTGATGAGAAAATCAATTGAGCAAATCCATCTCTTGTCAAGTTATTAGAAAAGGGAGGTGTCGTTATATCAACATCTACAGAAACCCAACTTCCAGTCGCAATAGCAGGTCTTCCTCCAGATAACGGCACACTTTCCAAATTAAGCTCCATGGCAGAAACTTCGCCGTTTGTTGTTCCCCACTGAGAAAATTTAGTATTGAATACCTTACCGTCTAAATTAGAATTGCCTGTCCAAAAATCAATGTGAAATTTTGTCATTCCAGAAGCGTCAATTCGATTATTCAAAAACTCTGCACCTAGGAAATTAGTAAAAGAAATCTTTTTAGTATCATTCCCTTCAATAAGAATATCTTCAGATGTTGAATCATCAAAAGCTGCGTTCCAAGTTTCTACCGTAGTATTATCATACTGATTACTATACAAAGAAATGACATCTGCCGCTGGCCTGTTGGGAGGCGTTGGCGCTGCAACCGTAGGAACTGGATCAGCAACTGGCTCCACACCAATACCAGAAATATTATCTACGTAAAAAACTCTATCAATTGCTGGATTGATGAATCCAGTATTATCTGCTTTCCATAAGTAATAAATTACCAAAACTCTATACACTCCATTTGCCGTAGTCGTATTATCGTATCCTTTATCGTATGTAAAGGATAGCGTTTCCCAACCACTACCTGTGTGAGTTGCTGAGGTTGTTGAATCTGGTGCTCCATCAATTCCTGATACCACTTTAGGCGCAATAGTGATTGGAGAATTGGAAAAAACATCCATCGTCATTGTTTTATTGGATGTTAATTCAACATTTTTAGTAAGGTCTATGTTAATCCCTTGAAAAAATTCTCCAGAAGCGGAAGCTGTTAGTAATGCAACTTGGCCTCTAGAACCTCCAGTGTCAGGATCAGCTACTAGTGAGAATGATGCACCTCCAAAAGGATCTCTAGGACCTCCGCTTTCAAAATCTTGCAACACTTCTTGTGAAAAACCTACTGAAGTAATCAATAAGCTTAATAATAAAGTAATTTTTTTCATTTGTTGTTCTTTTAGATTATTAGAGTTTAATTGTTTTAAATATAAATTTTAAGTCATTAAATTAAGTAATTCACAATGCTACAAAAAACATACAGTCATAATTTTTCCAAAACATAAGGGAAATCAGCTAATACGTTGGTTTATAAGGTTATCTAGCTACAAGCTCATCGATATTATCACCTGATGATGTAGTAATGTTGTATTGTTCATTAACAATTTGATAGACAAAGACCTTTACTAAATCGTTTGAGTATATAGTACTTTTGAGGTTTTTTGTGACTAGAACTTTAAGTTCTCATGCTTATCCCAAAGTCCCCAGTAAGCACCTACTTCACCTTCATCACCTTTTTTCCAGGATTCATCAAATGAGGAGAAATAAAATACATCAATGTTGTTTTCGTCAGACCAGCGTTGCGTATCGATAAAATATTTCATCGCATTAACCTCAGACGGATGAGCTCCTTTTAGACTTTCACCTCGGCTAGGCCATCCGGTTTCGGTTACGATAACAGGTTTTCCCTCACAAACAGAAGTTCCCTGGTGGTACATGTTATTCATGTGTCCCAAAGAGTATTCAACAGGAGTGCCTTCCCAGAACGGATAGCAGTTGGTCAGTATGACATCTGAGTTTTGAACCAATTCTGGATGTACTACAAACTCATAGTATGCGTCCACATAACCTACTGGAATATTTGGTAGCGCATCTTTTACTCGTTTCATATAATCCAACAGTTGTTGCAAAGTGAGGTCGTTGCGATATAACACCTCATTTCCTACCGCTGCAATATCGATATGACCATTTTTGCCTAAATCGATAAGTGCCTCGATCTCCTGCTCGTTCTTTTCTAAATCATCACTGAGCCATGCACCAACGAGCGTTTTCAAACCTTGTTCATGGGCAATCTGTGATACGTACTCGTTTCCTTCTATACAAGAAAACGATCTGATCCATTTGACATGTGGCTTAAGGATTTTAATGCGTCGTTCTACCTGCTCTCTGGTGATATGATCTCCTGGTTCTTGACCATCTTCATACATACTAAAGCAAATCCCATGCATACCTCGATTTAACGTATCACGCCATAGCTGTTTTAGACTCTCTTCATTAAAAGAATCTACATTGATTCCTGTGGTTTCCGTAAAGTTCTTACTGTTCCCTTTTACGAATTGTTCTTCTCTAAATGACATGTCAATATTTTAAGTTTTCGTTTTTATCCCAAATTCCCCAACGTGCACCTACTTCTCCTTCTTGACGCGCTTTCCATGATTCGTCAAAGGATGAGAAGTAGAAGGTTTCTACATTTTTTTGTGAAGACCAGTTATTGACGTTGATAAAATATCTCATCGCATTTTCCTTAGAAGGAACTGCGTCTTGATTTTCCTTTCCTTGATTAGGCCATCCTGTTTCTGAAACGATGACTTGTTTCCCTTTGGAAACTTCAAAAACCGCACTATACATCCCATCCAGATAAGCTGTGGATTTGTCGATGTGACAACCTTCCCAGAATGGATAACAGTTGGCCAGTATGACATCAACTTCTTCAATGAGTTGTGGATTCTCAACAAATTGATAATAAGCATCTACGTATCCAACTTTTAAATTAGGCAACTCTGCCTTGACACGTTTGATATATTCAATAAGTTCAGTTACAGATAAGTCTTCTCTCAATAACACCTCATTACCTACAACAGCAATATCAACCATACCGCTTTTGGCTTGTTTCAACAAACCAGCGATCTCCAGTTCATTCCGATCTCTATCATTACTGATCCAGGCTCCGGCGATACTTTTGATTCCTTTGGATCTTGCAGAAACCGGAATGAGTTCATTACCATCAGTACACGAGAATGATCTCACCCATTTTGTATAAGGCTGAATAACTTCCATCCTACCATCAATTTGGGTTCCTGTGAGTTGGTCACCTATATTCTGTCCTTCCAGATAAGGACTAAAACACAAACCGTGAACTCCGGCATTTAAGGTTTGATGAAATCGAGCTGCCAAGTCATCATGAGATAATCCAGACTCCACATCTGTTGGATAATTTGCCTCGCTATTAACGGCAATTAATGATTTGAGCTTGTTAAGTGCATAGAAGGATGATGTAGGTCTAATAGCTTTTCTCATTCTTCGTTTGGCAAGTTCTGCACTAATGACATGAGATTTCTGCTCAGTTAATTCATACTTACGCATGATCCACATGGCACCTAATGTTCCAGCAATAGGCAGACCTGAATAGAACAATCTAATTCCTGTAACGGATGCTTCTGTGTTTTCAGCATCAGGAACAAAGCCTACTAAAGTCATGATGGCTCCAGTTAATAAACCTGCGATTGCAAATCCAAATTTTACCATCCACCAATAAATAGCTCCAAAAACGCCTTCTCGACGCTTTCCAGTGTTGAGCTCGTCCACATCAATAACATCAGAGGTCATTGACATCATTAGTGTGAACAAACTACCTATACCAAAAGAGAAAAATGGTAGTGCAAACAAGAATAGATAAGGCTTACCAGGCACAAACAAGAACCATAGCATGATATAACCTAAAATGGAAATTCCCTGAGATACTAAAAAGGCTTTCTTCTTACCTAGTTTTTTGGACATTCTTGCTACTATCGGAATTACCAAGAATGTCGTTACTAACGCACCTATACTCCCCAAAAGCGTAGGCCATATTCCAGCAGCTGCGGCATCACCTGCAAACAAATAGTAGACGACTATAAAGAAGGAAAAACCAGCTACCGTGTTAAAAGCGTTGAATATCAGAAATGTAGCATAACACAACCTTTTAAAGTCGTCAATTTTAAAGGCCTCTTTAAAATTCTCCACAATTTCCTTTAAACTACCACCAACTGTTTTAAGCGTTAATGGCGCCAGGCTATCATCATCTTTAGTGGATTTACTGTCTACAAAAAATGCAGGAATCATTGCCAAAATCGCACAAATCACAGCCACCCATATAGCTATGGTACGTGTTGCGACCGCCGCATTTTCAAACCAGTCTGGATCGTACATGATCACCCAAAACCATGGTGCAATCACCCAAGCCCATTGCCCTATCCATTGAGCGACTGCCATGATATCAGTACGCTCGTGAAAATCATCACTCATCTCATAACCCATCGCCACATAAGGAACACTAAAAACCGTCAGACCCAAATAAAAGACCAGCGACCATAGCAGGAAATAGGTGAAATTATAACTCAAGCTATCCACTTCATACAACTGCCACATCATGGAGAAGGAAATTCCCATTACTATGGCACCAATAAAAACATACTGCCTACGTCTACCCCAGACCGACCTTGTATTATCAGAAATGAATCCCATAATGGGATCTGTAATGGAATCAAAAACCCGTGGTAAAAAGAACAAGATTCCCCACATCCAGGTAGGGAAACCCAAGTTTTGAACCAATACTACCATGAATATTCCCAGCGCAGCTGGAAACATTTGATTGGCCAGCATCCCTAAACCAAAGGCTACCTTCTGACCGAAATGAACTTTGTTTTTTGCAGTGGACATAATGTGATGGTTTAAGTTAGTTGTTTGGAAGGATCACGGTTTGTAAACTTTGTGGGCCTAGCTTGATGTTGATCTCGCTTTCGCGAAAGCGTAATGCATAATCCTTCTGCTCCATTCCTTCATTGAAAATGACAAATGCAATACTTCCGTCAGGATTCTTGGCTGCCGTGGCGACAAGATCCTTATCTGTGTTTTCTACCTCTATCATTTGCGCACCTGGCCTGATAAATTTGCTGAAATGAGCCATGGTGTAATATAGAGGCGTGAAATAGACCTCATCTGCATCTGGATCTACAATAACAGGTGCTACGCACCAGTTCTCAAACCAGTTGGGACCACCTTGTCTATCGAGCACCATGTTCCAGTCTACCCATCCATCTACCCAGTTGTTGAGACAACCTATAATGTCGCTCGCATAGCGGTTAACGGGCGCATATTTGGGATGCAAATATTGTTGGTCTTCACTGGCCCAATCCCAACCCCAATCCGTGGCTTCCTTGGACCAGTACCATGCGTCATCTTTCCAGTGCGGGATTTCAGAATCCACACAACCTTCTGTTTCAATCAAATACTTTTCTGGTGCCTTGTTATGCGCATATTGTAATTCTTCTGGAAAAACTTCATAAGTACTTTCATACCAGTGGATTGCCGTACCGTCAAAATATTTGGAGGTTTCTTCATTTTCATACATCACATCTACCCATTCTCTCAATCCAGCTCTATTCTGATCGTATCCTAGGATGATCTTATCACCATAACCATCGGCTTCAAGTTTAGGTCCCAAGTGAAACTGAACAAACTCTGTCATTTCCTTAGGTGTGAAATGCATGCTTTCCCAGTTGTTCCCATTGCCATGTGGTTCATTCTCTACCGTAAATCCCCAGATGGGAATACCTTCTGCCTCGTAGGCATCGATGTATTTTGAGAAGAAAAGAGCCCATGTGTCGTAGTATTTAGGCAATAAACTGCCGCCTAACCATGCGTTGTTATCTTTCATCCATGGCGCTGCGGTCCATGGTGAGGCAAATATTTTGAATCCATCTTGTGAGGCTGCCATGGCGTCCTTGATCATGGGAATTAAGTCATCACGATCTTCTTCAATCGTAAAGTGTTCCAATTCCATATCATCCTCTACCGGTGAGTATGAATATTGATCCAAAGAAAAATCGCAACTGTTCATGTGCGTGCGCGTTAGCGAGTAATTGGCTCCTTCTCGAGAGAAGTAGGCATCGATAATCGTGTCCCGATTTTTTTTACTCAATCGATTGAGTAAATAGGCCGAAGATTCAGTAAAAGCGCCGCCAAATCCAGTAATGGTTTGAAACGTTTTTTGGTCATTAATAGTAATGATACGGTCGCTCTTAGAATCCTGCGATGCTTCTACTTTAGCAAGATGGTTTCCAGCTGCAGAGGTCTCGTAGATCTCCACATTCAAAGCAATAACTGGTTCCTTGGTGTCCTTACAACTCATCAATATCAATATAAAAATGGCTGACCATATTCCTTTTGAGCTGTGTATCCATTTATTCATAGCCTTTAAAATTTAGTCTCACTGGCGGCAGTTTAACGTGGCCCAATAATTTTTTCTCGTCACCGTCAAAACTTTTGGTAATCGCATGACCATTTCTGGTTAATCCTTCAAACGTTCCTTCATCCACCAGATTCCACATCGCATATTTTGCCTCACCATCAATATTGAAGAGACCAAAATGATTCTCTGACCCTTGAGGATTTCCAGCATCCTTCCATTGTTCATCAAAAGCCTCAAAATAAAAACAGGAAATATTGTTTGATGTCGTCCATTCTCTCATCAAGTGATAATAACGACCCGACTTGTACTGATCTGCCGCGTGGGAACCTTCATCACCATAAAGATCGTTGGCATAGGTCGCCCAACCTGTTTCACCTATATGTATGGGCTTATCAACGTCTAGCGATGTCATGTATGCCTGAACACGGTTATATTGATCCTTGGCATAATTGACCGACCTGATCATCGCATTTTCCACTTTTTGCTTTTTGGACAACAGCATATTTTTAGGAGAAACTCCCCAAAAAACGGGATTGTAATGAGTATCGTGCATGGGATAGGTATGCATGGAAACATAATCCACAGCCTTAATAAGCTCCTCTAATTCTGGTACATGATATAGGTCCTCGCCGCCGCCCCAAGACGCAAAATTATCTGAACTGGTGATCCATAAATCCTTAGGTAATTCTCCTGTGGCTTTGAGATTTTGCAAGTGATTGACCCATTTAAGAATGACCGCTGGCTGCACATAATAACTGGTAGCCCATTTGACCATGGCTTCATTACCTACCGCAATGACCTTGATGATTTCTGGATATTCCTTAGCTAGCGCTACAGCCCGATCTATTTCGGCAGCATTAAGCTCACTCTCTACATTATGGTCAGGTGCCTTATCCGTCCAGGCATTCTTACAGTCAATCCATGCTCCCAGCATCACATACATTTCAAAACCAGGTTGTTCCTGCTTGAGTTGTGCGATGGCCTTAACCACATTTGTGGCATGCGGCAACTGCATATTATAAGTGCGTAAAATTCTAACGCCCATAGCAGATAGAATTTTCAAATCATCCTTAAGCTGCGGTATGGTGGGCTGTATGGTACGCGTGGTATCGCGATAGCCACCATAGGAAATCGCTAGGTATTCTGGATTTGATAGGATATCACTTGCTGTCATTGACTTCTCTTCTGTTACTGGTATTTGAATTGGAGCCACATCCTTACAACCCATTGCGAGCAGCAACAGCATTGCGATCATTGATGTGATTCTTGTTCTCATACCTCAATGGTTGTGTAGATGATTTTTTATTTCGCTTTCGCGAAAGCGAACTCATTCACAATCCCTTTTTATTTATCAATAAATACCTCTATATGGTCGATCTCATCAGTGCGTTTGAACAATTGATGGCTTGTAGCAAGGTCCAGTTTCAAGTCATCAAACTGCTTTGTTTTCCCATCCTTGAAGGTAACTGTTACGTATTTCTTATCGTTCAAAGTGTACACTACCGGCACCTGACAATAGGTGAATGCCAGCGATCCTGATTTGATCTCAATGGTTTGTTTATTCTTGTGCAGATCTATATATTCAAAATCATGCGCCGATTTCAAAAATTCCTGCTTGCGCAATAAACTAGGCTTGAAATTCAAGATGCCGTTTTCCACAACCAATCCCAATTCGCCAAAACGGCTCAAGATATCTTCTTTCACCTGACCGGTCATACCTGGTTGTTGAGCACCCTTTGTTGCAGGTGTGTGCGAATAAGGGTCTGTAGGTACTGCGCCATAAAGTTTAGGCGATTTATGTGAGCCTATTCCCGCCTGGATCTCGTAATAGTGATCCAACATTTTACCTACAATTTCATCACTCGCGCCGTTGCTGATAGCATCAAGACAGCACTCCTGAACGGCCAGTAATAGTTTTGAAACCATGTGCCAGTAGATAGAACCCAAACCTTCATAGCCGAAGAACGTACCTGATCTACCGGTAAAGGCTTTGTGGTTGAATACTGCTTCAAAGGTTTTTTCCAATTGCTGTTGTTCCTTTTCAATCAAGCTGCCGTAAACAGATGGTGGAAGTTGTTTCAAGGCTGCCTTTAAACTATTGGCATTGTTGAAATTAGCATTGAAGTGGTAATCGCCATGGTTGTCCTGTACGACCACTTTTTGATTGCCATCCTTCAATAATTGCTGCAGTAGCTGTGACTGTTGCACATGATCTTTTGGGATGATATTCTTCTCCTCAAAACCAGGCAACTGCTTGTTGGGATATAAAATGTAACTGTATTGGTCTTCTCTAAAGAGGGCGCTGGACTTGAGGCCATCCATAACCGATAATGCCTGAGTTGGGTTAAGGTAACCAGAACTTAAAACAGCCACTTGGCCTTCCAGCATTTCAGATAAATAGGAAATACTGATGTCCCCATTGTCCTCAATGGTCATAAGATTGTATGCATGATACATTCCATCTTGACGCAAGTTGGCATCTATACTATGATCCAGAAACTCCAAGGAAACAGTGGCAAAATCCAACAGGTCCTTTTTTGAGACGCTATTTTTATCTCCAGAGAAATTCTGGCTGTAAATTTTTGATCTATAATCACTAGCCGGTTGTGCCACACCATCCAGTATCAAACGACGCTGGTGATCATCTATGGAACCACTGATGACGTCTTTATGATCACTCAAGGTCTTGTGAACAGCATTGAAAAACTCATACAACTCAACAGATATTGAAGAATCTTCAAAGCCTGAATCTGTAATGAATTCCTTGAAGTAATTCAGGAATCTTCTTAGGTAATACAAAGTCACCATGGAAACACCATTTCCAACTAGGGCATTGTTAGCATCGTTCCATTCAGGTCGTTGTGTGTTTAACCAGATACCACCTTCTGGGATGAAATTGGAAACTTTGGCCAGTGTGGTTACCAATAGTTTTTCCAATAAGTTGACACGATAGATATCACCAGATTGATTCTTGAGCAAGGCGCCATCAGCGCCTAGATGGTTGCGTCGTTCCTCTATGGTTTCCTGGAGGTCGTAACCAAAGTCTATAGTATCCTTAGGGTTCTTTTTGATATCTGCATAGCTCTTGATTTTATATGGAACGTTAGCGTACACAAAAATATCCTCATTAAGGAAACCTTCTAGCTTCTCTGGATAATAGGATTTAATAAACTCCAAGAATTTGAGCAAATAAATAATCTGGTGGTCACCCCAATATCCTATGTACGACCATGGATCATCTTCTTCAATGACTTCCCAGTCAAAACCGCCTTTTGTGACTCTGTAAGGATTGTACCCATCGAGCGTTGTGGCGTTTAAAAATTTGTGGATCATCCCTTCAATAAATTCAGGGTAGGAATGTGCTAGGGCTTCCCAGTTTTGAAAAATGTCGCGCCAGTTTCCTTCGTAATCTAGAATCTTTGAACCATCTACCTCGCTGCGCGTATTGATGGAGAATTTGTTCCAAGGACGACTAGGGTCGCCATGTCTACGGCTAAATTTAAGTGGCAGATATTCTATCGCCAGACGTTTGAAATCTGGATTATCGTGAGCATTTGCAACCTCAATAAGCTCCTGCTGATTGAAATCTGATGAAAGGTGTTCCAACCATGGTTGCGCTTCTTTGAAAACCTGAGCGTTGGCCGCTTGTAGGTACTCTAAAAAATCTTCCTTTTCAACAGTATAATTATCGTCAAAAATACCACCACGCATGATGTTGAACATGGTATTTGAAAAATGACGATTGTTAGTCAAAGGATCTGCGGTGCATTGCAATCCATCAGATGCTGCTACCAGCACATTTAATTTTTGGGATCCCAATTCGATATCATCGTTGATCTTTTGAATCAAGTCTTTATCACCT
Source organism: Nonlabens sp. YIK11 (assembly GCF_001413925.1). NCBI lineage: Bacteria > Pseudomonadati > Bacteroidota > Flavobacteriia > Flavobacteriales > Flavobacteriaceae > Nonlabens > Nonlabens sp. YIK11. Next base: position 1,394,656 of record NZ_LBMJ01000001.1, on the reverse strand, counting down.
TTGATCTGTGCAGAAATTTCGTTGATGGTAACGATGTTCTGATTGACATCAGCTAGGTAATACCATTCCTTTTTGTCTCCTGCCGCGATGGTCATTTCTGAAACCGTAAAATAGGCGCCTTTTTCTGCCTTGACATCTGTTTCTGGAGTTACTTGGTGACCCTTTCTAAATGGATCCAATTGCAATGATGAAATAAGGTACGTAGGGTTTTCAAGACCTAGTGACCACGCAATGTTTGCCTTGAGTGCCTCGCTAGGCTCTGCCTTATCGACGATTACAGCACTTAACGCAATGATGCCTATGCCAGTGTCTTCCTTTAATTCTGTTCTTTTATAGGCATCTACTAAGTTGCTGGATGCTTTTTGAAGGTCTTCACCAACGGTCGCCGGCAAGATATTCTGCAATCCATCTAGTAAGGTTAGATTCACTTTTTGATCTCCATCATTGATCAATTGCGATCTCTTGACAAAGCCATATTGATCACTTGAATTCCAGTGATATCGATAGGTTAATTGTAAGTCTTCATTGATCTCTTCAAAAATGAGTTTGTTCCCGTAAACATTTTTATAAAGATTTCGGGTGATGGCATAAATACCCGTGTACCTATTGGAGAACGGCTCCCAAAGCTGGTCGCGATCGCTGGTATGCACTCTTATGATGGTTTTGCTTCCCGTAATATCAAAGGACTCTGTAATCTTATCGTCCGTATAATAGGGAAACAATGCTGAGTCACTATTCTTGCGACCTGCTGTAAGCCCGCCATTACTGGAGATGAACATCCAGTGGTTGGAATCGCTAACGATGCTCATGAAAAATGGGCGCATCGCGTCGTGGTTACTTATCTTATAATAGGTTTCGCCTTGGAAATCTACCAGTTCTCCCTTCACTTCGTGGTTAGGGAAAGTGGCTTTTTGTTCTCCTAGATAGGTTTTGTTATCGGTCATTTCTTTGGTCAGATTCTACTTTCTTACTTGTTTAATTGGTCTGTATGAAGCACATGGAATATGGAAATGTTACGCTTTCGCGAAAGCGTATTCCCTCAAAATCTCATGAACTAGAATTATTTCTTACTCGTAAACCCTCACGTAATCCACAAATAGAGTTTGCGGAAGCACGGTGTTTTCATTGGGTGCGCCTACAAAGGAGCCGCCTACAGCAAGATTGATCAACATATAAAATTCATTGTTGTTAAAAACCCACTCGCCATCGACATCGTCTGGTGTGATTTGATTGTAAAGCACATCATCCACATAATAGTTGATGTAGTTAGGTCCCCATTCTATTCCAAAAATGTGGAAATCTGTATCAAACCTATCATTGGTAAGCATGTAGGATTTTGATTGCGCATTGCCACCAGAATATCCTGGTCCGTGAACGCTTCCTAAAACTTCAGTAGGATTCTGACCGCGATACTCCATAATGTCGATCTCGCCCAATTGTGGCCAGACCAATGTACCATTTTGATCGTCGCCCAGCATCCAGAATGCCGGCCAGATTCCCTGGCTGTAGGGCAGCTTCATTCTGGCTTCAAAGCGCCCATATTTCTTTTGGAATTTATTTTTAGTCAGAATTCTAGCTGACGTGTATTGAGATCCCTGAAAGTTTTCTCTTATCGCAGTGATCTTTAACATGCCATCTTCCACCACGATGTTTTCTGGTCGGTCGGTGTAAAATTGGAGTTCATTGTTTCCCCAACCTACCAGTCCACGTGCCGTACCATCGCCTAGATCGTAACTCCATAAGTTAGGATCTGGCGCACCGTCCACATCAAACTCCTCTGCAAGGACTAATTTATTCAAAGTGGTCACCGTCTGCTTTTCATCATTCTCACAGCTTACTGTTGTCATAACTATTAAGGCCATCGTGAACAAGCCCCAAAAATGAAGAGGTCTATCGTTTCTTATCTTTCTCATAGCGGTAGTCTTAATTTAAAATTTTTATATCATCAAAATAGTAGGTACTGCCATCACCATTGCGACCTGGAACAAATTCAAAGAATACTACAACTCGCACCAAGTTTGATCCAGGATTAAGTCCACTGAAATCCCATTCCAATTCTTCCCATTCATTTGATGTAGTGGTAGTCGCATCCAGGAATTTTCTTGCCCCATCAGTATTAGCGGCATCTTCCAGTTGTATTCTTATGGGAATTCCTGATTTAGGAGATAAGACCTTCATCCTGAATTTTTGGGAACTGGAAAAATCTATAGGAGCATCCAATTCTAAAATGTTACCCGCAAAGAATGCTGCGTTATTACTTTTTAAGGACTGTACCACATTTGCAGTAGGGTTGATTCCTGACGGCATAGGATTAGCGGCTCTTTCAGGCACTGCACCTTCAAATCCTGTCAAATCGTAATTGAGCGTTGGAGATTCAAATCCTATGGGTAGTGCGACTTGGGTTGCAGCAGCGTCGTTCACATTTCCTGATGGCTGTACCACATCCTTATAGAAATAAATATTGTCCACATAAATATTTGATATTGTAGGAACGTTTGCTGCATTATTTGAGATGAAGAATAGTAAACCGATCGCATCTCTAACGCCTAGACCTGTAAATTCTCCTAGCGGTATATCAAAGCCTACCCATTCATTAGTTCTTAAATCTGCACCGCTGATGACTTTTCTTCCAGAAGTTTCATTAGCGGTTTGAACTCCATTCAACAATTGCAGTGTCAATTGATCACCAGCTTGAATAGCTTCCTGCACGTTAATGTCGACGTGAATATGCGTCATTTGGGATGCATCAATGGGAGAAACATCCATAAAAGCACCGATACCCACAAAGTTTAAGTTTGTATAATTGATTACTTCTTGTCCATTGATATTGATAGGTGGTGCACCACCAAGGGTTGTTTGTCCGTCTCCATTAAAGAACCCGTTGTAATAATCTACAGGTACATTGTTATAGGCATCACTAAAAATAGAAATGACATTTGCAGGATCACGATCTGGTGTAGGTGCCTGTTCAAATTCACCTAACGATTCTAATGTTAGTGATCCAGCGGCTTCTTCTCCTAAAATGGTCGCAGTAATCAGTGTCGTTCCAGTTCCAGTTACATTGATTACTCCACTTTCATCAACCGTTGCTACTGATGGATTTGAGGATGTATATTGAAAATAAGCTGGAGCAGGAATAACTGTGACGTCCTGACCATTTGCAGTATTAAATGTTTGAGTAATACCAGTAACGCTGACCGACGCACCTATAAATGTTTGTTGATTCACATCTTCACCATTAAAGATTGCCGCTCTAGGTTGAGCTACGGTCCCAAGTCTTTCAAACTGAACCGTGTCCAGCCAAAAGGTATAACCATCACCATCTTCAGGACCTTCTGCATACCACAACAATCCAGATTCTTGAGTAAGTACAGAAGGGTCTGGAATAGGAATAATATATTTCTTCCAATTAGTAGTCAATCTCAAGTTTTGTCGAGTTACTAAATATTTAGCATCTCCAAAGTCTTGACCAAATCCAATTTCATTTATGGTACCAGCCGTAGTAGCTTTTGCGTAAAAAGTCAACGCATCGTACTTAGTCAAGTTGCGTCCTCCATTCAAATCTCTGAAAATGGCACCTGCGAAAGCCCCATCTGGATCTCCAACATTAGGCACATCAAATCGCATCGCTGCAGACCCTTCAAAAACTGTTTCGGTATCTACCGTAAAGGCATCTAGTTTAGAACCTCCAAATGGGAAATAGTCCAATCCAGAACTGAATTCGTCAATAAAAACGTCTGGATTATCTGAGAACAACGCTTCTACAGCATCGTCTGAAATTTCACGTTCACAACCTATCAAAATAGCTGCGGCCACGCCCAGAAGTGCTAGGCTTTTCCAAATTATATTATATCTCTTTTTCATCATTGCTATATTATTTTCCAATATTGATATGAACGTAAGTTCTTATTTCCCATTCAGATCCATTAGGGAATCCAACAGGACTGATGGTTGGTTGGTTGGCAAATTCGGCAGCATTATTAGGGCTGTATCTAGGTGAGAATTGATCTAAAGATCTCCAGGTACCTCTTATACCCATGACTGTGCTTGGTAAAATGAACCAATCTGGTTTACCTATCGAATAAGAAAGATCCAACATCAATTGCAGCGGGAATGTTAGGTTAAAGTCTCTGTGATAATCATAAGGACCCCAATCATTTACCTTAACTTCTGAAACCAGCTTCATTTTATTGTACACCAATCTTACATCACCACCATATCGATAGATTAGTCTTTCACTATCTCCATTCGGTTGGGACTTACCGTAATATAGATTACCGATTAATGCCAGTTCTGGGGAAATCTTAGAAACTACTCTACTATTAGCTTCCCATAAATCTTCAGCAGGAACTGAATCTGGGAAAGGGAAGAAAGTTCTATTGGCATTAAAACCAATGTGGGCGTCTTGCTTCGTTGGTAAATGCCAGAAAACAAATCCCGCACTAAATGCCAGCGGAGCGTCTTCAGATCTATCATTGTCCCATTCATAAAACCATGTACCAGGAGTCGGGTCAAACGTCAGCAGCAATTCTCCAGCGGTAGTTTCACGATTAGCTCGTACGGCAAATGGGTCATCAATAACATTTCTCAATCTTGCGGGTGCTCCAGCATCATTAGGGATCGCCTCAACTAGTGGTTTCTGGTATAAAAAATTGGGTGCTATTTGCCAATCACCTAAAGAATAAGTAAATCCAGTAAGAAAATTAGACATGTTACCACTACCTATGTCCTTCAACCTCCAACCGGTAAATGTTTGTGTTTGATCTGCACCGCCTTGAGCTACCAAACCATTAATACCACCTTGTGCATACCAATTGATTTTACCGCCTTGGTATGTGATTTTGGCTTTTCCACCCCAATTGTCGCTTGACTTGACTCTATCTTGAAAAACAGTATAGTTTCCAGGACTACCTGCAACATCTTGATAAGTAGTTCCATTAAGAGGACTTCCAGCCCAAATACCTCCTAAAGTAAATCCAAATTTACCAATCTCCTTTTCTAAAACGATGGTCGCTCTTTCTGTTGGGAATGGAGGAATAATACCACTACGTAATTGATTGGCATCTAATTCACGACGGCCATCATCTCCTAAAATTATTTCAGTTTCAACATCGCGATGGTAGATTCCAGTAACATCTACTCCAGCTATCTTTCTACGGTACTTGAAGAGAGCGGTTGGGTTGGCACCCCACCAAAGTTGTGGTCCAAAAGCTGCTTTTGCACCGTCTAATACTCCTTTTCCATCGATTTCAGCTCCTAAGATTTCACCGCCGTAAATATCTAAGTTAGGTCCGTAATTTGCTTCTGGATACAATCCAAAGAAGTCACCTTCATAACCCCAATGATAATGTCCGGTCCTATAGAATCCACGTAAATCAAAGTCTTTAGCATTCCATTCAAACTCTGCATCATAAACATTTACACGATTCACATCGTCAATGATAACACGCTGATTATTCTGATCCAAGGAGACAACTGGTCTCGCCCTGTTCTCATAAAATATTTCATTGATAGGATTTTGCGCGACTTTGCCAATGACGTTGAAGTTGACATTAGCACGCATATTAGCAGCTGGCTTTCCTTCTATACCTATAAAATAAGATTGCATGTGATCAAAGCCCAATTCATCTGGAAAGGCGTTGGAATCTGGATCTGCTGTCTCTGGAGTGGTGATTAAGGATCCACCAGTAGTAAAAGTGGTGAATCTGGCACTAAGGTTACTGATTGCTAATTTGGGCCCACTACCGCCACCACCTAAAGCAGCTGCATCACCACGACCACGTAGCACCGCATCCATCAGACTAATGCTGTCAAAGTAATTCTCCATACTTTCTAAAGTCATGTTACTGGCATATGGATTAAGTTGATGAACTTCTTTTAAGGTATAATAGGCCGCTCGCGGATACAAATCATAAAGACCTCGTTCATTTGAAAATCCTTTGGCACAGATCCCAAACCATTCTTCATTCATGTTTTTGGTGGTGCCATCGGTATCCAAGGTATAACCACCGCTCAACCAACTTGCTTCTGTATTATGAATGTCGAGATCTTTGGTTTGTCCACGTTTCCACCAACCGTCACTAAATTGAAAAGTGAACCCTCCTAAGGAATTTTCAGCTTTTCCTAATCCAGCAACGTTCTCGTAAATCTCTTTCCAATTATTGAGCATGTAATACGCCTGCATTTTTTGATCTTCACGATTGTCCAATGCGTTAAAGGCATCTGCACCAAACTCTGAAAACATGATGGGCTTACCTAATTCATTTTTCACCCTTTCAAAAGCGTCACTAAAAGAAACACCACGATACATGTTGGTAGCATAAATATCAATGTCTGTACAGTATTCAGCCACTAGGTCTAAGTATAAAAGGTCTCCATTACAGATTGCCACTGGATGCTGTGTATCTAGTTTTTTCATCTCAACAACAGCCTCATTAAACAATTTATACATTGCTCTAGCTCTTGTGATAACTGTACCTTCTGTCTCTATAGGAATATCTTCGGTCTCTGCTCCACCCCAAGAAAGTCCGTAGTTGTTTTCATTTCCTAGCATAAACATCAACAATCCAGGCGTGTCCTTAAACTCCTCAACCATAGCTTTCGTTTCCCTAAGTAGTAGCTCTTGAGTGGCTGGATCAGCATACTCTGTATTTGGGAACCAAGTGCCATTGATGGTCAAACCATAACGCCCAAAGGAATGATTGATCATGGTATATATTCCATAATTCTCATATATGAACTGAACCCATTTAGGTTGAATACCTACATAGACACGTATCGTATTCACTCCCATATTTTTTAGCAATCCCATCTCGCTGTCTAAGGCTGCCTTTATAAAGTCATCCGACTGTGCCCAGAAATTATAGGAGTAGTTCTTACCAATAGGTACATAATCCCAGTTCATACCATTAATGATGAATGGTTTGCCGTCAACAATCAATGTCTGACCGTTAACATCGTCCATCACTGATACTTTCTGAACCTGAGAAAAACTCAGGGATATTGAAAAAATCAATAAAATGCTTAAAAAGAACTTTTTCATACGGGTCAGTTATTTAAAAATTATGTAATCCTTGATCGAAAATTTATAGAACATGATACGTCCGCCGATAAGATTTATAAATATAGCTTTAGTAAAATTTTAAGTAAAATTTGACACCTCTACAATAAATATACAATGAGCAACTAATCGTGAGATCATTAAAAATAAGACAGTTTCTTTATACTTATCTAAGAAACAGCGAGATTAAATTATGTTCTTGGTAAAGATTGTTGTGAAATACTGGTTTTGATGTAGTGATGTTGAGTTGATTTTAGGAAAAATATTCTTAATTAAATCTCAACAATGTATCCAGTAAGACTATCATCTCGAGATAATCCCATTTTTTTACGCAAACGATATCGCTTAATTTCTACACTACGAGGAGAAATATTTAAAAGCGGAGCGATCTCTTTAGAAGAAAGATTGAGTCTTAAATACACACATAGGCGCAAATCACCAGACGTCAAATTAGGATGTTTCTCCTTTATCTTTTTGAAAAAGTCTTTATCCGCATTATTGAAGGCTTCTTCAAAAGCGACCCAATCTTGTTTACTGTTTAAACTCTTATCCAGCATCTTTTTTAAGGATTTGGATTCTTGAGTAGTAGGTAAGTTATCTAACTCGCCTCTCAACTGATTAAGAGTTTCGTTCTTCCTAATCATAGCCATTGTTTTAATGGCTAAGTCTCTGTTTCTGGATTCAATATCAGAATTAAGTTGTTGATTTTTAAGGTCAGCGATATCCTTTTGACTTTTTAGTAGATCAAGCTCCATTTGCTGACGCTGCTTCTCTAGATCCAGATTTCTTTTTCTATTGTAATACCATTTAAAAATGCGTCCTACAAGGAATAGAATACCTAAGGATAAGATCACATAAATTACGATTGCTGTCCTTGAAAGATAAAACGGCGGTTCGATCGTGAAGGCAAAAACAGCCTCATCCTCTGAAATCGAACCGTTAACGATAGACCTTATCCTAAGTTGATAGTCTCCATGATTCAAATTTTCAAAGAGAATGGAACCCTTCTCAAAAACATCAGACCATGAATCACTGTCTCCATCTAAAAAGTATTGATACTTAACACTGTCGAACACGTTGTAATCGGTCACATGAAAAAAGAACTCAACTACATTAGTTCTGTGATCCATGCTGTTGTCTTGATCAAGATCCAATAGTTCGTTAGAGCCATTCCTATTGCTTATGCGCACCCTATCGATTACTATTTTTCCATTGACCTCTTCAGTCTCCCTATTATCCCAAAGCAGATAACCTTGAGACGTTGCGATGAGATAGTTTTGGTTGGGTAATTGAATCAGGCTTTCATACCCTTTAGTTTCAGATCTTTTAAAGTGCGGTATCAAGATGTTCTTAGCTTCAAACGTATCGTTGATGGGCTCTTTGTTAATTTGAATCAATGATTGATCAGAAAACATCCAGAAGGAACCTTCATTGATTTTGATCATCTTACCAGAAGTATATCCATTGGATTCTATAAACGATGATAGCACCTCATTTTTTTTAAAACTATCAGATGTCTCGGTCTTGACATAAATACCTCGTGGTGTGGAATACAGAACGTCACCACCTAATTGAATCACATCAGAATTAATTCCAGTACCTACGGCATCTATAAGTTTATAATTTCCAACGGTGCGGAAATCGTCGCTTACATCAAGTTCATACAATCCTTTGTACTCATGTCCTACATAAATCTGTTGACCATCTATCACCAGATCTTTAGAGCTTATGTCAAATCCTTCCAGTTTATTTCTGAGACTCCACGTGTTATTTTCTCTTTGTAAAACAAAAAGACCACTATAATTTCCCTGAAGTATAAGATCTGTAGTTCCTTCTAGTGGTTGTACGTCCCACGTTCCTTCCTCAAAAGCAATTTGGGTGGCTATCTTACCGTCGATGATAAAGGTTCCAAGGTTGTGACCACAGAATAAGGTTCCATCAATCTCCTTTAAAGCCCATACCTGACCTTTAGTTCCTCCAATAAATTCAAACGTTTTTTGATTGGGTGGTCTAACATACAATCCTTGATTCGATCCCAGATACAGGTGTCCTTTATGATAAATAGCATCATAAATAGTTCCCAGCTTACCTTCTCTATCTATGAAAGTTTTGAACCTTGAGGTAAGGTTGATATAATCAATACCATTATCTAGACCTGCCCACAAATTGTCATCTACATCCACAAATACAGATAAAACGGTATTGTTTGACAAGCCATTGGATTGATTTATTTGATAGTCCACCACACCAGTACCATCCATGACTAACAAACCGTTGGATATGGTTCCTAAGGCAAAACCTTCACCTTCTATGGCCACTGCAGAATAAACCGTGACCGGCCTGGAAAATTGATTGGTCGAGATAAGTTCCAGAGAATCATTCTCAAATACATAAAGGGAATTTGCGGCAGTAACAAGCTTGATTCCTCGATCACTATCTCGCATACCTATGACGTTGCCATCTATCAAATCCTGCTTAATGATGAGCTGCGGCTCGCCACTTACAATCTGATAAAGGCCTTGCCCATTTACATGAAAGTAGATCCCATTGCCAACTTTGAAGATTTTGGTGAGCCCTTGTTTTTCTACGACGATTTGAACCGTTTTATTTTCTGGGTTATAGGCATAAATACGACCTAAGGACTGTATTAAAACAATAGATTCACTAGAGATGATGTCCCAGAATTGCTCATCTTCCAGTATGGGAACGTTGAGGGAATCAACAATGGATGTATAAGCCAGCGTCCCATCGTTTTGTCGCTCCCAGTAACCAAAATCCATATAAGATCCTGTATAGACACGATCTTCATGCCACTCAACAGACCGCATGATGCTCTCGTTAGGTGTTGGATATAGATACCAATGTTCTCCATTGTACTCTAACAGTCCTTGATTATTCGCGAAAAATATATTTCGGTCCTCAGACTGTGCGATCTTCCAGTTTTGATTTTCGGCGCCGTAGGTTGCTGGTGAAAAGTTGCGCACCGGTGGCAACTCTTGCGCCTGCACCAAGAGAAAACTAAAGAAAAAGCTGGCAATAAATAGAAATACCTTCAAGCAAGAGTTTTGCCTAAAGCTAAGATAAATCTCAATAATTTTAGGGAATTAGATTACTCTACTGGTTAAATCCGCGCAGTTTGATGGCAGTCAAGACCTTTTTTGTATAAAGTGGGAAATCTGCGTTCTGGATCCAGCTATAATAACCTGGCTCATTTTCAAGCACATCCACGACAAGTTTGCCTTTGTGCTTACCAAAGTTGAAGCACTCCTCACCTTTCTCATTATAAGCTAGCATACCTGCAAAATCCACAGGTTTGCGTCTGGTAGAAAATTCTGCTAGGGATTTCATGTCATTATCAAGCTCCGGATAACGTTCCAACTGGCCCTTGAGCACCTCATAGGTCGCGATGGTATCTGCCTCTGCGCTGTGTGCGTCAGTAAGGTCCTTATCACAGTAGAATTTATAGGCCGCGACTAGCGTGCGCTGTTCCATTTTGTGGAAGATATTCTGCACATCGATCGCATTTCTATTGCCCATATCAAAGTCCACATCGGCACGCAACATTTCCTCGGCTAACAATGGGATATCAAAACGGTTGGAGTTGAACCCAGCCAGATCAGAGTCCTTGATAATCTTATTGATCTCGCGGGCAAGCTCTTTAAAAGTGGGCTCATCAGCCACCATATCATCTGTAATACCGTGTACTGCAGTAGTTTCTGCTGGAATCGGGACTGTTGGATTCACCCTGTAGGTATACGTCTTTTCACTACCATCAGGAAACACCTTATGAATGGAAATCTCAACAATTCGATCCTTGGAAATATTGGTTCCAGTGGTTTCCAGATCAAAAAAACAGATGGGACGATGTAGGTTGAGCTTCATGGGTATTGGTTCTTTAAAATGGATTCAGGTCAGTATTTGACGTTGAGGATGTTTTGATGTTTCGCTTTCGCGAAAGCGAACTTAACTAAAGCCAGTAACTTATTTACCCTCAATTTTATACTTTTACAAAGATAGCTGGTCAAAACAGGATAAACCTTCTTTCCATCCATAAGAAACATCATGAAATATTCTTTACTACTACTTCTATTCCTTACAGCACAGCTTTGCGTGGCACAAGTCGTCATCAACACCGGTAAAAAGTCAGAGCAACAACCTGAAAATCTAGAAGTTCTTGTCGCTAATTCCAATCCATCTGTTTTACAACCCATAGGCCAGAAAGGCACCAGCTCTGGTCTGGTATATGTTACCTTGGGAAGTTTGACGGGTCAGCTTAGTAAGTTTGAAGTTTTCTTTAGACAATATCTTATCCAGAATTACAATGTAGGCTATGAATTCTACGGTTGTAATTTGATAGGACCTGAACTGGCTTACATGAATAAAAAGAACAAAGAATTGACGGACGCATTTGGCGAAGACTTCATTGCCACCCAAAGAGAGAAAGCCAAAGAATTGTTCAATAAAAAAGCATGACCATGTTAAAGTACCTCTTATGGATTCCCATCTTTCTGTTTCATAATGCCAGTCAAGTACCGGACGGCATCGAGATTAGCGTCAGAAAAGAGCATAAGAAAATTGTTTATGTTGCCACTAATGTAACAGACAAACCTTTGAGCCTGTTCTTTAAAGTGGAGAGCGATGGTTTCCGTCGACGGGCAGATCGTCCCATCATTACTAGCATTCCTGCAAAATCCTCCAAAGATCTACTGACGCTTATCCCGAAAAAGGATGCAGATACCACACATACCTATGTGGCGGTAGTAACTAAACCACAGGATAATATCCAAATAAGAAAAACCGATAGTCTGGGACGCGAGATACGACGCATCGATACGGACAGCGTTCGCAGTCGTTAATTGTTGAATAATTCCTTACGCAACATCACCACAATCGCTACTAGATAAATCAAGTAACTGGCGAGGTGAGCCATGACGACGCCTTGACTGCCATAAATTCTGATCAAAAAGTAGTTGGCTATAAAAAAAGAGGCCAAACTCACCACCTCAGCAATCGCATAACGCTTCAAGTCATTCACCGCAATGAATCTAAAGGCAAGAACCGTGGTGATTGCTTTGATGAAATCACCAGCGAGCTGCCACTTGAATAAAGGTAACATTCCTGTAAACTCTTCAGAAAAGAGGTAGCTGACAATAAGATCTCTACTCAAGTAAATAGCGACCAAACCTAAGCTGATAGGAATCAATATCGTTTTATAGAAATGGAAAACAGTAGATCTGTAATTCTGATAAGATGCGTCTTTACTTAAATTAGGTAATACATACAAACTCACTAGGGTTGTTACGAACATCATGTAGTATCCAGAAATACGTTGTAAACCTTCCCAATTGCCTGCGGTGGTATCGCCCAAAACGCCTCGCACATCCTGTCGTACCGCAATGAAAGTTACTGGTATCAACAAGGCACTGATCAACGCCATGCTGCTGTAGCTCATCAATGGCTTGAATTTATCTTGAGAAAAGCCATTTGATAGCAATTCCTTTAAAGTAAAAGTCCTTTTCAAACGCCACCAGATAATCACCGCGATCACACACTGTAGTACTGGAGTTGCGACAATGGCAATCATCGCTCCATCCAACAAATAATTGTAAATCAATAATACGCTAGTTCCAAAAGCGATCAAATTGATCACAATATTAACTGAGACATAGGTCTTATACCATTCAAAACCTTGTAATATGGAACTGACCATGATGAACAGAATATAGAACGGCATGGTGATCGCAAGACCTCTAAAAATGAAGGCGTAGCTGCGATCTAGGCCAATGAGATAAGCATCTAGACAAGTAGCCATAAAAAAAACGGTCACTCCTATAAGCAAAGATGCCGCAAGCGCTGCGATCCATGCGGTAGAGAAAATGGATTTAAGTTCTTGTATATTGTCTTTATGTTGGGCTGCATAGCGCACCAATCCATTTTCCATTCCTAAAACACTAAAGGTTTGCAGCCCTTGAAAAAAGTTGCGGAAATTTCCCATCACAGCCATTCCTGTCGTGCCCAGAAAATTAGCCACTACCCAAGACATGACCGCACCAGTAGCAATGCGTATAACAATGTGAATGGAATTGAAACCGGCAACTTTAAGCAACAAATTGCGATTGAAGTATCGCAGCAATTGTCTCATGAATACTCGTTTATGGCAATCACGATTTCCTGGACCTCATGATCTTCCAGTAAAGGATGACAGGGCAAACTTACCTCACTATCATGAAGATATTCCGTTTGTGGGAAGCTCATGTCATTGAATTCCTTAAATGCCAGTTGCTGGTGTGGTGGTATGGCATAATGCCTATTGGTTTGAATGCCGCGATCTTCCAGATAGGCCACAAATTGATCTCTTTCTTCCAGAAAAATTGGAAACACATGAATGGAATTAGACTCTAGAAAATCAGTTGGAGGTAGTTTGACTCTAGGATTCTCAATCTGCTCCATGTAAACCTGCGCGATCTTTTTCCGTTTTTTATTGTCGTTATCCAGAAATAGCAACCTGTTATTGAGAAATGACGCCTGCAAAGGATCCAGCCTGCTGTTAACACCTTTCATATCATTGACAAACCGTGAGGTCCTACCATAATTAGCCATACGACGTGCCATTACGGCAAGTTCTTCGTCATTGGTCGTGATCGCACCAGCATCTCCTAGAGCGCCCAGATTTTTTGTGGGATAAAATGAAAATGCGCTGGCCATACCACGACTTCCAGATCGTTCACCGTTGCTGGTTTTAGCTCCATGGGATTGTGCCGCGTCTGTATAGATGGGTTTGTGGTTCGCTTTCGCGAAAGCGTACACCTCATCATCCACCAGTTTTCCATAAATATCTACGGCAACTATCGCATCCACATTTTCAAGGTGTTTCTCTACCACATCCTTAGTGATCAATAGATCGTGGACATCCACGGGAATAGGATGCATGCCAGCCTCTGTAATGCTTAAAAAAGTGGCGATGTAGGTATGCGCTGGCACGAGTATACGAGCATTTTCAGGTAGTCTTCCCAACTGTTTTTCGGCACGTAGGATGATCGTCAGTGCATCGAGTCCGTTACCGGTCCCTATACAAAATTGAGTGCCACAATATTGGGCATAATCCATTTCAAACCTTGTAACAGGCTCACCACCAATGTAAATACCCAGATCCTGCAATTCCTGCAAGGCCTCGCTATCTCTTTGGGAAAAACGACGCTGTAGTGCTTTGATATCCAGATATGGAATGTGAAAGTCGATAGGTTCTAGATTAGGTTATCGTAAAAGTAATCAAGTATTTAGGAAAATGCCTGTGAGATGCTAGATAGATTTTGGAGCGTGTGGTAGGTGAGTAACAACGCTAGGCCTATGTTCACCACCAGAGCAATGTGCTTTTTCAAACTCGCCTTTTCCTTAATGCTGAGTAGTGCCAGTACAAAACCGATGATCACCGTTACAAAAAATAGGGTGATCAGATAGCCCACCACACTATCCAAAGCAGTACTTCCATTCCTGTTGCTCATGGACAAAATGAGAAAGGCCACCATTAGAATGATGGAAAATACAGAGAAGTGAAAACTGCGTTTGGAAAAATTCATAAGCTTAAAGTTAATTCAAAAACTGAGGTGGTTGTGGCGCCTAATTGCTGTTTGAATCTCTTAAGGCCTTTATTGACGCTGCCATCTGGATGATTGACAGTTCCCAAGTCGACGAATTCTTTCTTCTGCTCTTTAGCTTCCTTTATGATTTCTAGGTATAAAAAGTCCATCGCGTTGTGCTCAAAGCCTTGCTTATTTGCGGCGGCATATTGAATCTTAAGAATGTTGCCAAAATCAAACAAAGTGATACCAGCAACTAACATATCATCAACCTCAACGCCATATTGTAGGATTTGATCAGGAAACAACTGTTGCAGCAATTCAATTTCCTCAATACTGTGTACCGGTCTCGCTTGATGTCTGGCCATTAATTGAGGTTCTAATAAATCACTCCAGAAATTTTTAAGATGAACGTCCTTCATCAACCTCAACTTTTCAAACTTCCCGTTGCGATAGCCAATCGTTTTTTTGGGACTAGGTTGCCATTCTTGGGTCAAATCCACTACTAGATCTACAGATTCCTGGCTCGTTTCAAAACTGTTGTTTTTGAGAGTCAACCATTCCGCATTAAAATTCGGATTATAATACTGTGGTGGCAGCTTGAGGTTTAATATTGCTAAATCCTCTGCTTTGGCATAATCGATTAATTCTTTTGTTAGCGCCCGATAAAATTTTGGATGATCGCTTGCCTGGCAAGCATAAGTTGAAATCAGAAAACTCCCATAAGTCAAACCTTTATGGCTTTTCAAACTCTTGTCAATGATGTGCGCGGGAAAACAAGCAACAAATGTATCGTTATCAAAAAACATTAGGCTATGATCTTCAAATCGATGTGCGTGATATTCCATAAAATCACGCTCATGCAAGAAACAACCACTATGAGACTCGCGGACGCATTGATCCCATTGGTCTTTAAATTGTGGTGTGTAAAGGGTGATTTGCAAATTCAGAAAATTGAATTGTGAATATAACCTAGTAAAACCAAAAGCCTATCGATGCCTTACATCTGATCTGGCACCTGGATGCCTAGAAGGGCGCAACCGCTCTTAATAATGCGAGCTGTTTTGTAGCACAACAAAAGTCTAAAGTGTTTGAGGTCGGCATTTTCTTCCTCAACAATCTTAGGCACGTTTTGATAAAAACTATTGAACTCCTTCACCAAATCAAATAAATAGTTGGCTATCAATGCCGGACTATAATTGCGAGCTGCTGAAGCTACTGTTTCTGGATATTGCTGGATCAACTTGATGACCGCAAGATCTTTCTCAATGAGCGGTAAATCTATAGCGGCCTGTAGGGCGTGATCATTAAAGTTGGACTTCTTAAGAATCGACTGAATCCTAGCATGAGCATATTGGATAAAAGGACCTGTATTACCCTGAAAATCTACAGATTCCTTAGGGTCAAACACCATGCTCTTTTTAGGATCAATCTTGAGCATGAAATATTTCAAGGCGCCCAAACCTATCATATGGTACAACTCTTCCTTCTCGTCATTGGATAGACCTTCCAACTTGCCTTGCTCTTGGGCGATTTCGCGAGCGGTATCGGTCATCTCTTGAATCATATCGTCAGCATCGACAACGGTACCTTCACGGGATTTCATTTTACCAGACGGCAATTCGATCATTCCGTAACTTAAGTGGTACAGGTTATCTGCCCATTCATAGCCCAGTTTTTTCATGATCAGGAACAACACCTTGAAATGGTAGTCTTGCTCATTACCAACGGTGTACACCATCCCATCCACATCATGGTCACGTACGCGCTGGATCGCGGTACCTATATCTTGCGTCATATAGACGGCAGTACCGTCGCTACGCAATACAATTTTTTCATCCAGACCATCGTCAGTCAGATCGATCCATACCGATCCATCTTCCTTTCTATAGAATACACCGGTGTTAAGTCCGTGGGCAATCACATCCTTTCCTAATAGATAGGTGTCACTTTCATAATACAAACTATCAAAAGTGACGCCTAGACTGCGATAGGTCGTATCAAAGCCAGCATAAACCCAGCCGTTCATCATTTTCCATAATCGTACTACCTCATCATCGCCATTTTCCCATTTACGCAACATTTCCTGCGCTTCAAGAATGGACGGCGATCGTTTTTTAGCTTCTTCTTCTGGAATACCTTCGCGTATCAACGCAGCAACTTCCTTCTTGTATTCTTGATCAAACTTTACGTAAAAGTCACCTACCAGCTTATCTCCTTTGACACCGGCAGATTCTGGCGTCACTCCTTCACCATACTTGAGCCATGCCAGCATGGACTTACAAATGTGGATGCCTCGATCATTGATGATTTGCGTTTTGACTACGTACTTACCTGTAGCTTCTATGATCAATGCGGTAGAATATCCCAGGACTATATTTCTAATGTGTCCTAGGTGTAATGGTTTATTGGTGTTAGGCGAGCTATACTCTACCATCATTCCAGGTACATCACTATTCACAGGCGTGGTGCCATAATTAGAATCCAGTAAAATGGAATTAAAATCTTTGAGGAATGCTTTATAAGAAAGCGTCAGGTTAAGGAAACCTTTAATCACTTCAATATCAGAAACCAGGTCACTTTCCACTCGCAGGCGTTCACCTATCTGCTTACCTATCACCGCTGGATTGCCTTTGATATGGCGCAACATAGGGAAAACCATAACGGTATAATCGCCTTGTTGATCTTTACGGGTGAGCGATATATCTACTTTATCCAGCGTTACATCAAACAGCGAATAAACAATTTCAATCGTACTTTTTTCCAGTTGTTCCGGCAGTGTCATAGGTAATTTGTAAACGCACAAATATAACTATTATGAAAGGCTTGTCCCTAGGCACAGACTAAGATTGTAACTTTACGCTATGCTGTACAACGTCTCCTACAACAACCCAAAGATCGATAGAGAAATACGTGAAAAAGTGGGCAATATGCTTACTTTAAAAGAACGCTGGAAAATCAAGGGTTCCGGATCGCCCAAATTGATCATGACCAGCTGCAGCATCCAGATCCACAACCTCATGGTACTGGACAACAATGCCAATACCTGCAATATTGAAATAAGAGAAAAAGGGATAATACTCAGATTCAGGTCTTTGTTGGAAACCTATGCGCTACCTATCCCGTTCTACAAGTTGACACTGTACAAAGGCCAGTCAGAAGAATATAGTGTCTATATGGATAATTATTTTGTCAAGATAAATGCCGACCGCAAAAGCATACATAAATATTTCAACAAGCTGCAGGATATCAAAAACGACCAAGGCTTCACCTACGTGGACGACCTCTAGTTTTTCACTGCTCTAAAACCTTCTGCTGGCGTATCGCCACGATACTCTGGCGAGACCTGGTAATAGGTTTTGAAATAATCCAGATATTCTTTCTGGGCTGCCGGCAAGGGCACGTCATAAGTCCCATAAAAGAAATCATCACCTGTGGGATCGTTGTACTGGATGTTGTTGATGTTCGCTTTCGCGAAAGCGTCACTATACCTACTTCTTTGCGATGGAAACAGCAAGTTGCCAAGTTCAAACTCAGGTACATTTTTCATGCGCTCATTATCTGTTGATAGCCGAATGATGGATGGCAATAGCAAAATAGAGACACCAGAAATCACCGCGAACCTTGCAATTCCCAAACTATAGTTCCTTGCCATGCTTAAGGTGGAAAGCAACAACACCATGGTTGCGGGAATCAAGAAAGGAAGAAAAAATCGCGCTTGCGGCGAACTTAACGCCATGATCAATGCAAACGACACAAATACCAAAAGCACGGTGACGATTTTGGGTTTATGCCTGTAAAAAAAGGCTCCACAAATACTTGCGATGACCACTAAAAGAATCCCTTTATTCATCAAACCTTCCATTCCAGCTTGCTGGATCCAGAGCAAAAAACGCTGCCATCCATCCACCTGATTCAATTCTGTAAAGGAAATTCCATAAGCTTGCGCGACTGTCGCATCCGTATAAAACCGAATCATTTCCTCAGGCACTAGCCAGTCGACATCCAGAGAAACAGACGTCAACGGAAATAAGGGGTAGCCACTTGCTACAATGTTTTTAGCCATAAACAATCCGCCAAATAGGAGACCTAATCCACAGAAATGCAACGTAGATCGCCATCGATCTTCTTTAAGCCTAAATATCATGAGCAACGGGAAAATACCCAGTAAAACAGATGTAATCTTGAAATAGCAAGCCATAGCAGTAAGCACGCTCATCATAAACACATTGGTCCACTCGCTAGCTCCAAACAAGAATTTATATATCACATAATAAGACAACAAAATGACGGGAACGTCTGGCGACGGAGCAGTTCCCAATAAGAGTAATAATGGGAATGTAATAGCAAGCAAATTTCTATAGGCCTTTTGAAAAACTGATTCCCCAATGCTGCTGGGAAGTATGGACCATAAAATCATCACAAGGGTTATGAAAAGTCCAAGATCATTAAATTCTAAATCTAAAAATTCCAAATTCACGGCGGACTCCAAAATATGAAAACCACTTTGTTGCGCCAGAAAAAGATGCCAGTTTGCAATTCCAGGAACCAATCCATGTGTATCCAACCATTGGATGGTTTGCAAATAATAACTGTCGTTATCCAGTACATAACCAGAGAGCGTTCCAGCTGCCAATACCAATACCGTGCATATCACGACCCAAACCAAGTTCTTAGTTGTAATCGTTGATATAAATTGCTTCGCGCTGGAACACTGCAATTTAATCATGTCCTGACACACCCATATGGTGAGAATAACAGAACTTATCAATACGATCACAAACTTGAAATCCAAAGGCAGAAACAAGCACCAGACGCCGGCCATGATGGTAATAAGGGCTATGCCTAACCAGAATAGATCGAGCAGTGATAACGCCTGGATTCTCATGATTTTTTGAATGAGCAATCCACAGGGTACGGTGACGCCAATTAAAAAAATAAAATACAGCAGCAATACAATCACAGTTAGGACTTCTTTAAATCAAAAGCTGCTACAATACTAGGATATTTTGAGTTCATCACTTGCACAGCGCTTAAACAGAGGTTGTGTAAATTTCTACACCAGTTCTTCTAAAAGTTAAGAATTTCTGAGAGCGGTTCACCTCCATTTCCCTAACATTTCTGTAACGTTTTGTACTTTGGGCAGTCCAACTGCAAACTAAAAAGACTGGAATGATACTAAGTTTAAAAAACGTTTCCAAAACATATAACAACGGCGTCAAGGCGCTGGATGGAGTTACTATAGATATACACAACGGCATGTTCGGCCTGCTGGGACCCAACGGTGCCGGGAAATCCTCTTTAATGCGTACCATCGCGACCTTGCAAAGTCCTGACAGTGGAGAAATACATCTAGAAGACTTGAACGTTCTCGAAGAGAAAATTGAATTTCGCAAAACATTGGGGTATTTGCCTCAAGAGTTTGGTGTCTATCCTAAAATGAGTGCCGAGGATCTCTTGCATTACTTCGCCAGTCTTAAAGGCATCACCAATAAATCAGAACGCAACGCTATTGTAGAGAAAGCATTGCAGGTAACTAATCTAAGTGATGTCAAGCATAAGCACGTCGCAGGTTATTCTGGTGGTATGAAGCAACGTTTTGGTATTGCCCAATTACTGCTCAATGAGCCTAAACTTATCATTGTAGATGAACCTACCGCAGGTCTGGACCCAGCAGAAAGACACCGTTTCTTAAATGTCCTGCGAGAGATAGGAACCAATCACATTGTAATTTTCTCAACGCACATCGTGGATGATGTCAAGGAGCTTTGCACGGATATGGCAATCCTTAATGGCGGTAAAATATTAGCTCACGCAACTCCTAAAGAGCTTGTCGCAAGTTTACAAGGGAAGATTTGGACCACTGTTGTAGATCGAGAAAATATTGAGGAGCTTCAAAAACAATACAATGTTATTTCCTCCAGTTTTGACGAGAACAACAATCTTAAGGTTCGGGTGCTTGCCATAACGCAACCCAGCGATCAATTTATTGCTGGCGCTCCTACATTGGAAGATGTTTATTTCACCACATTGAGCAACGACGAGTTGGTCGCGCAACCTGAAACCCTATAGTCGATGTTTACAACTATTTATACACACGAGATAAAAACCTGGTTCAAAAAACCATTGTTTTATATCTACGCAGGTGCCCTATTCATACTCGCAATGTTATTATCTGCTATCGCTGTAGGTGTATTTGACAGCGATAATGTGACGGTAACCTCATCCATCGAACTCAACAGTGCGGTGGGAATTTATAGCATGCTTGGTTTTTTTGCGTTGCTCACCTACCTATTGATTCCTTCCGTCATGGGCGGCACCATACAGCGTGATTTTGACAATAACATGCACAATGTCCTGTATTCATATCCGCTAACTAAGTTTACCTATCTGGTCGCAAAATTCAGCGCTGGAATGACGATCACTTTGTTAGTCATCTTCGCCAGCGTCTTAGGTACCACGTTAGGTTTCTATCTGCCAGGTGCTAATGAAGCATTGGTAGGTCCTTTTGAGATCATGAATTATTTGCAACCATTCCTGTTGTACATCATTCCTAATGTATTTTTCTACGGGATTATTGTATTTTCCATTACAGCCTTCTTACGCAACATCAACATAGGCTTCATGTTTGTGTTGGTAATGATTATTCTGCAGCTAACGGCAAGTTCGAGCCTACAATCCATGGATGATACCTACTGGGTAGAATTGCTGGAACCTACTGGTGATGCCGCTACCTACATCCAAATAAGATATTGGTCTCCAGAAGAGCAAAGCAATCAACTCATACCGGTAGAAGGCACTTTATTATATAATCGTTTGTTATGGTTGGGTATCTCACTCATCATTTTCTTTGCGGTTCTATTTGGTTTTAATTTTTCACAAAATCCAACCAGTCTAAGGCTAAAGCCTAAAAAAGCCCAACGTGCCGTCAAGCGCAATTTTGGAACCATTCAGTCCATTAAGATGCCTAAAGTCACTGCAGACTTTTCTTTTATGGGACAGCTCAAAACAGCTTGGGTTCTGGCAAAATCAGACTTGAAATATATCGTGACCGGTTGGCCCTTTATCATTATTGTCGTCATCGCATTTGCATTTTCCCTGGTGACCATGCTCGTGTCTGGAGAGATTTATGGTACAGGTATCCTGCCTAAAACCTGGTTAATGCTCAGCATCGTCACGGGACTCTTCACCATATTCATCTACTTGTTGATTTTTCTCTATGGTGGTTTGATTATGGATAGAGCCAACTCGTCACATCTTAAGCAAATGATTGATGCGACACCTACACAAAACTGGACCATCCTGATATCCAAGTTTATCGCGTTATTCCTCATGACATTGACCTTATTGCTAATAGTCATGATAAGCGGTATGATCATCCAAGGTTACAACGGCTTCTTTGATTTTGAGATACCGCTATACCTTTTTGACTTATACGTCATCAATTCCTGGAATTTCATCCCATGGATCCTACTTACCCTATTGGTTCACACATTGATCAAAAACAAATGGCTGGGATTATTGACCTTATTAGTTTTTGCGGTAGGCGTACCACTATTAATGAGTGCGATAGGCGTTGAGCAGGGACAATTCATCTTTAATCAAGGTGGCAGTTCTCCATCGCCTAGCGACATGAACGGTTATGGTGTTGGACTACCTAGTTTCTACACGTATCGCATGTATTGGATTGCTTTGGGAATAGCCTTATTTACACTGGCCGTCTTGTTTTACCGTCGTGGCATGGGAAGCAGTATGAAGGAGAGATTCGCTTTCGCGAAAGCGAGAACCACAACAACCACTACTGCAACCATCGCAGTTTCATTAATCGTATTTCTAGGTATAGGTGGCTATTTGTGGTACCTCAACAATGTCCTGGATGAGCAAATGACAGGCAAGGAACGTGAAGAGCTACAGGTCAACTTTGAAAAAGAGTTGGGCAAGTTTGCTGGCGTGCCGCAACCTATTACGGTCGCCATCAACACTTATATGGATATCTATCCAGAAACCAGAGATTTCAAGGCTGGCGCTACGTATACCATGGTCAATCAGACGCAGTATCCCATTGATACCCTGCACGTGAATTATCCTGATCGTCCCACAACGATCGAAATGGATCGCAACAGCGAAATTGTTTATGACAACGAGGATTATGACTATCGCATGTATCAATTTGAATCGCCACTCATGCCAGGTGATACACTTCAATTTTCATTTACTACAGAAAATGAACCCAATACCTTACTCAAGAACAATTCACCGGTTTTGGATAATGGTACATTCATCAATAACGGAATTTTTCCCGCGATAGGTTACAACGAGCAAGTTGAAATACGCAACACTCAAGTGCGTGAAAAATATAACCTACCGCCTAAGGATCGTCTACCAGCTCCAGAAGCTCCTGGCGCTAGAGATCGTAACTATCTAGGACCTAATGCTCACTGGATTGATTTTGAGGCGACCGTGAGCACGTCACCTGACCAGATCGCGATAGCGCCTGGATATTTGATCAAGGAATGGGAAGAAGATGGGCGCAGATACTTCCACTATAAGATGGATTCCAAAATGCTGAACTTCTATGCATTCTTGAGTGGTCGCTATGCGGTGCTCAAGGACAACCATAAAGGTGTGGCGCTTGAGATTTATTATCATCCACAGCATGACTACAACATCGACAGGATGATGAAGGGTCTCAAGAAAGGACTGGATTATTATAATGATAATTATACGCCTTACCAGCATAGACAAGCTCGCATTATCGAGTTCCCTAGAACTGGTGGCGGTTTTGCGCAGGCATTCCCCAATACGATCCCATTTAGCGAGGCGATAGGATTTATTGCAGATGTAGATGATGAGTCCAATGACAATGTAGATTATCCATTTAGCATCACGGCTCATGAGCTTGCACACCAGTGGTGGGCGCATCAAGTAATAGGAGCTAATGCAAAAGGTGCCACACTCCTATCAGAAAGTATGTCAGAATATAGTTCGCTCAAGGTTCTTGAAAAGACCAATGGAAAATACCAGATGCGCAATTTCTTAAAAGATGCCATGGACGGCTATCTACTGGGAAGAACAACAGAAAGCATAGGTGAGAATCCTTTGATGTACAACGAGAACCAGCAATACATTCACTATCAAAAGGGATCGCTTATTCTTTATGCAATTAGTGATTATATAGGTGAGAAGAACTTTAATAACGTGGCAAAGCGTTTTGCAGAAAAGTACCAATTCAAAGGAGCTCCTTATCCTACCGCTACAGAATTTGTCGATGATATAAGAGCAGCGACACCAGACAGCCTTCAATATTTGATTAAGGACATGTTTGAAACCATCACGCTCTATGACAATCAGATAAATGATGGTAGCTACATACAACTTGCCGATGGTACCTATGAGGTGGACATCAATGCACAAGTGATAAAAGCGAGAAGCAATGCCAAAGGAAAACTGCGTTACAAAAACGAGATGAACGACAGCATCACATTCACTCCAGAAGGTAAGAAAAAAGCTCTGGAATCTCTACCGCTGGCAGATTACATAGAGGTTGGCGTCTTTGGCGAGAATGATGAAGAAAACGATCAGCCTAAAGTGCTGTACCTTCAAAAATTGAAGATAACCGACATCAATAATGATTTCAAAATCAAGGTAAATGAGAAACCGGTAGAAGTAGGTATCGACCCGTTCAACAAATTGATTGATCGCAACACTCAAGACAATCGCAGGAACATATCTGAAAAAAAGGAATAAGTCTTTATTCCACTAATTATACAAACGTCGCTCCCAGGAGCGGCGTTTGTTGTTTTAACACCATCGTATCACAACCACGAGCTACCACCACCTATCTTTATAATATGAAGGTACTACTTACAGGAGCAAACGGTTACATAGGCGTGCGCCTACTCTACGAACTACTCAAAGAAGACCACGAGGTCGTCTGTGCCGTGCGTAGTGCGAGTCGATTATCCGTGCCTGATGAGGTGCGATCGCAGGTCGAGATTATCGAGATCGATTTTCTGGACTTACCAGAGGTCAATCCCATTCCTGCAGATATTGATGTGGCGTATTACCTGATCCATTCCATGACCAGTAGTACAGAGAGTTTTGACAAAATGGAAGCCGATAGTGCGACCAATTTTTTGGAACAGCTGGCTCACACAAGTTGCAAACAGATCATCTACCTATCTGGAATTGTGAACCAAGATGTGTTGAGCAAACACTTGCTTTCGCGAAAGCGAGTTGAAGAAATTCTTAGTGCAAGTGACATTCCTACGACGGTACTACGTGCTGGAATCATCGTGGGCAGCGGTAGTTCTTCCTTTGAAATCATACGTGATCTATGCGAGAAATTACCTATCATGATCACGCCTAAATGGGTCAATACCAAGACACATCCTATCGCGATACGCAATGTGATGAGTTTCCTGATAGGTGTATTGGGTCGCGAGGTGAGTTATAATCAATCCTATGATATAGGCGGCAAGAATGTACTCACCTACAAACAGATGATGCAGCAATATTCTGAAAACAGAAATTTGCACCTGACCATCCTGACGGTACCGGTCATGACTCCTAAACTAAGTTCCTACTGGTTGTACTTTGTGACGAGTACTTCCTATAAATTAGCACGCAATCTGGTAAACAGCATGTCTGTCGAAGTGGTAGCCAAGGAAAACTCACTTGCGGAAGATCTAGGCATCGAGCTTTATACCTATAAAGAAGCCTTGAATATGGCTTTTGCCAAAATCGAGCAAAACAACGTCGCCAGTAGTTGGAAGGACAGTATGGTGAGCGGTAGGTTCAAGTACAACATCAACAAGTTCAAACAGGTTCCACGATTTGGTTGTCTGCGCGATGCCCAAACCTATAAAACAGAAGAACCTGAAGAGGCGCTCAATCGCATATGGGCGATAGGCGGCAACAATGGATATTATTATGCCGACTTCCTTTGGAAAATACGCGGTTATCTGGACAAGCTTTTTGGTGGCGTTGGTCTGCGCCGCGGACGCACGAATCAGACCAAAATACATTCTGGTGATTCATTGGACTTCTGGCGTGTTCTCGTAGCAGACCGTCAAGAAAGACGCCTTTTACTTTTTGCCGAAATGCGCGTCCCAGGAGAAGCCTGGTTAGAGTTTGAAATCGATGAAGATAATGTCGTTCACCAGACGGCTACTTTTAGACCACGAGGACTTTGGGGCAGGTTGTACTGGTACAGTATGTTGCCCTTTCACTATTTTATTTTTGCAGGAATGATCAAACATATTGCGACTGGTAAGTAGTTTCTTATTCCCGATTCAAAATGGTAAACACAAGAAACCGCCCTATGTAATACCAGCTACACTTTTCTAGGCAAAAAAACCTCTGCCATCATACAGCGTACGCTGCCACCGCCTAAGGTCTCTATAGTTTTAATGTCTGGATGGATGATTTCGTTGTACTTCTCTAGTTTGTTGATCTGCGCTTCGGTAAGTGATTCATAGGCCTGGTTGCTCATGACGAGAAACTTCTTGCCTTCGCTATTCTTCACTTGTATCATATTTCCAGCAAAACTTTCGACTTGCGCTTCAGTAATATTGATGACTTCCTTATTGGTGCGCTTTAAATGGTGGAGCACGTTTTTGACCTCGGCTTTACTATCAATAGCATCCAGACAGATCACAGCATATTCTTCACCTAGAGCCATCATCACATTAGTATGATAAATGGGTAATCTGGCATCGCCTACATTTTGATAGGCCGTAAACACGACTGGTGTGTATTCAAAATCTTCACAAAACTCAATGAATAAATCCTCGTCAGCTCGTGGCGATATGCTGCAGTAAGCGACGTCGTTAGCGCGATCTAGTAGAAGGCTGCCAGTTCCTTCCAGGAAGATCTCCTCATCTTCAGCGCTGGTGTAGTCCATGACATCTTCTATTACAAAGCCGTTTTCTTCCAGCGCTTCTAGAACTTCTGGCCTGCGTTCCAGCCTGCGGTTGGGTGCAAACATGGGATACAAAACTGCGGTACCATTCTCGTGTGTGGACAGCCAGTTATTTGGGAAAACCGAATCTGGAGTGTCATGTTTGTTGTCATCCTGGACGATGATAACGTTGATGTTGTTGTCTTGTAACGCTTTCGCGAAAGCGTCAAATTCTTCCTGCGCTCGTTGATTGGCAACGGCGTTTTTGATCTCCTTATGGAACTGCTGATCCTGATAATAGTTATTTACTGCAGTCTCTTCATTCAATCGGAACTGCACTGGACGCACCATGAGAATGGTATCGGTAATTTGTTTCATTAATCTCTAATTAGGGGCAATGTGGAACAACGTAAAAGGCCTTCTTGTTTTGAAATTTCGGCATAGGGAACTTCTTCTACGGTAATGTTATGGCTGCGCAACCAGTTATTGAGTCTGGTAAAATTACGCTCTGAAACCACTACATCTGGCGCGATGGAAAACACATTGGAGTTCATGTGGTACATTTCTTCTCTAGTAATCTCAAAACAGTTTTCTTCACCAAATAGATCTACCAAAAACTGATATTCCTCTTCCTGTAAAAAACCACCTTTGTAAATGATGCATTTACCATTTCCTACGGGTTGGAAGCAGCAATCCAAGTGTAGTGCATTGTTGTAGGGATCTAGGTTATCCTTCCGCAGATTGAAGGATACTACTTTTTTATGTGGGAACGTTTCCTTGAGCCAATCAACTCCTTCTACATTCGTCCGGGCAATGATATAATCAGCATAATCGGCACCGCGATAAGTACCTACAAAAATGTACTCTCCAAAAAGCATCACGTCGCCACCTTCAATATGGACTTCTTCTGGCGGTCTAATCACTTTCTTTGGGTCGACTAGATCGATGACGTGTTTGATCGCCTCGAGTTCTTCCTCGCGATCTGGTAGAATATTAGCCTTGACAAAAACATCGTCAATAACAAAGCCTATGTCCCTGGTAAATATCTGGTTGCAATCTTCAATCTGTTTGGGCCTAAAGACCTGAACATCATACTTTTCAAAAACTGTAGCAACGGCTTCCATTTCACTCACCATATCCTCAATTTTAGGATAGGTACCTGCAAGGATATGCTGTCTGGATTTAGGATCATAAGCGTCCTTAAGATCTGGCACAGGCCCATTGCTGCGCGCCGTTCCCAGCACTACGGCTCTTAATCTTGAGGTCTCGTCCTTAACATGTAAATTCAGTCGATTCATAGGTCAAAAATACTTTCTTACTTCAGGATAATGGTCGTAAAAATTATTGTTTTACCATTTTTTATCACACGATAGATACCAAAAAACCCAAGCAAGTTTGCTTGGGTTTTCAAAGTTGATTTTTCTAATAGTTCTATCGTTCAGAAACTTCTTTGAAAGGTCTGTGCGTCTCACCAGTGTAAATTTGACGAGGACGGCCTATAGGCTCTTTATTCTCACGCATTTCCTTCCATTGTGCGATCCATCCTGGCAACCTACCTAGAGCAAACATTACTGTAAACATTTCTACAGGTATGTTCATGGCTCTATAGATAATTCCTGAATAGAAATCTACATTAGGATACAATTTGCGATCTACAAAATAAGGATCGCTCAACGCTTCTTTCTCAAGTCCTTTGGCAATATCAAGAATTGGGTCATCAACACCTAAGTCTGCAAGTACCTCGTCTGCAGCTTTCTTGATAATTTTCGCTCGTGGATCAAAGTTTTTATATACCCTATGTCCAAAGCCCATCAAACGGAAAGGATCCTCCTTATCCTTAGCTTTGCCCATATATTTCTTTGTATCACCACCATCTTCCTTGATTGCTTCCAACATTTCAAGAACGGCCTGATTAGCACCACCATGTAATGGTCCCCATAAGGCATTGATACCTGCACTTAAACTTGCAAACAATCCTGCGTGTGAAGATCCAACGATACGTACGGTACTAGTAGAACAATTCTGCTCATGGTCAGCATGAAGGATAAGTAATTTATCCAGTGCATCTACAACTACTTTATCTGCTTTATATTCTGAATTAGGTTTCTTGAACATCATTTTAAGTATGTTCTCTACATAACCCAGGTTGTCATCACCATAATCCAATGGTTGTCCAGTTCTCTTACGCAAAGCCCATGCAACCAAAACTGGGAATTTACCCATGATATTGACAATGGCCTTATACATGTCTTCTTCACTCTCCACATTTACAGAAGCTGGATTGAAGGCAATGAGCGCGCTCGTCAATGAGGATAGAACACCCATGGGGTGAGCCGACTTAGGGAAACCATCAAGGATTTTTTTCACATCCTCATCTACGTGAGATTGAGCCTTGATATCTGAGTGAAATTTATTGAGTTGCTCCTTTGTAGGAAGTTCTCCAAAGATCAATAGGTAAGAGACCTCTAGAAAGCTTGCCTTTTCAGCAAGATCTTCAATGGCATAGCCACGATATCTCAGGATTCCTTCTTCTCCATTTAGGAACGTGATTGCGCTCGTACAACTACCCGTATTTTTATATCCAGGGTCGATGGTTACAACACCATTAGTTGCGCTGCGCAAGGATTTGATATCGATTGCTCTTTCGTTCTCTGTTCCAGTTATAATGGGAAACTCAAACTTTTCTCCATCTATATCCAGTATTGCTTTATCTGCCATTATTTATTTTTTCATTATCGTTCTCTCAAAAATACGACTGGAACTTATCAAATTGAAATTTTATCAATTGATGTTTCGGACTTTAGTATAAATTTTGGAATAATCGTAGTGAATCAAGGTCACCAAATGCAAGAAACTAAAATTGTAGGTTAATTTAAGATAGTTCGCTTTCGCGAAAGCGAATACAACCATCAACATCACCACTCCAAATACCATAGGGAGAACAAAAATTCATAACGCAAAAAGCCATCCCGAAGGATGGCTTTGCTTTTAATTGACAAGATCAATTAAGAAATTCGGAATGCCTTGCGTCCTGGGAAATAAGCTGACGAGTTCAACTCTTCCTCGATGCGTAGCAACTGGTTGTATTTTGCCATACGGTCAGATCGAGAAGCAGATCCTGTTTTGATCTGGCCGGTACTTAGGGCAACGGCAAGGTCTGCAATGGTATTATCCTCAGTTTCACCACTACGGTGTGACATTACAGAAGTATAACCTGCTTTATGCGCCATATTTACGGCAGCAATCGTTTCAGTTAATGTTCCTATTTGATTTACTTTGATCAAAATAGAGTTTGCGATATTCTCTTTAATACCTCGTGATAAACGCTCTACATTAGTTACAAAAAGATCATCACCAACAAGTTGGACTTTATCGCCTGCAATTTCAGTCAGCATTTTCCATCCATCCCAGTCGTTCTCGTCCATACCATCCTCAATGGAAATGATAGGATATTTTGATGCTAGGTCTGCAAGATATTCTGCTTGTTCCTTACTGGTGCGTATCACGCCTTTGTCACCTTCAAATTTGGTATAATCATATTTGCCGTCTACAAAGAACTCTGCAGCAGCACAGTCTAGCGCAATCATGATTTGTTTGCCTGGTGTATAACCAGCATTTTTAATGGCCAATAGTATAGTATCCAAAGCATCCTCAGTACCATCAAGTGTAGGTGCAAATCCACCTTCATCACCTACTGCGGTACTAAGTCCTCTATCGTGTAGTACTTTTTTCAAGTGATGGAAAATCTCAGTTCCCATTTTAAGGGCTTCGCTAAAGGATTCTGCCTCAACAGGCATTACCATGAATTCTTGAAAGGCAATAGGAGCATCACTATGCGAACCACCGTTGATGATATTCATCATAGGCACCGGCAAGGTCGCTGCGCTCATACCACCAATGTACTTGTATAGTGGTTGATTCAACTCGTTTGCTGCAGCTTTGGCTACGGCAAGGGAAACGCCTAGAATAGCGTTGGCTCCTAGATTTGCTTTGTTAGGAGTACCATCAAGTTCAATCATGGTTTGATCAATAAAGTTTTGCTCAAAAACAGAAACTCCACGCAATTCATCGGCAATCGTTTTGTTGACGTTGTCGACAGCTTTCATAACACCTTTGCCCATGAAATCACTGCCTCCATCGCGCAATTCCACTGCTTCATGTTCACCAGTAGAAGCACCAGAAGGAACGGCCGCTCTACCCATGATACCATTTGAAGTAAGAACGTCTACTTCTACTGTTGGATTCCCACGGGAATCAAATATTTGTCTTGCATGAACATCTATTATCGTACTCATATTGCTTGTTTTTTTGTTGATTGAATTAATTCTAAAAATTGATCGAAAAGATATGTGGCGTCGTTAGGTCCTGGTCCCGCTTCTGGGTGATACTGCACTGAGAAACATGGCTTGTCCTTAATACGTATGCCAGCTACTGTATGATCGTTTAAGTGTGTATGTGTAATTTCTACAGCTGGATTCGATTCTGCATCTGATTTGTCGATGGCAAAACCATGGTTTTGAGATGTAACTTCACCTTTACCAGTCACCAAATTTATAATAGGATGATTGATACCGCGGTGACCATTATGCATCTTGTAGGTTTTGATACCATTTGCCAAAGCAATGATCTGGTGTCCCAGACATATTCCAAATAATGGATGGTTGTTGTCAAGCACCTTTCGCGCAAGCGATATAGCTTCTTTTAAAGGCTCTGGATCACCAGGACCGTTAGAAATAAAATATCCATCTGGCTCAAAAGCTGCTAAATCTTCATAGGAGCTATCGTACGGAAACACTTTTATATAACAATCACGGCTGGCGAGGTTGCGTAAAATATTAGTCTTGATTCCCAAATCTAAGGCGGCGATACGGTAGGTAGCATCTTCCTTACCAAAGAAATAGGGTTCTTTAGTGGAAACTTGTGAGGCCAGTTCTAAACCTTTCATGCTTGGTATTTGAGAAAGCTCCTTTTTAAGAGCGTCACGATCGTCAACACGAGAGGAAACGATGGCATTTTGCGAACCATGTTCACGAATATGCGCAACCAAAGCTCTCGTATCTACATCTGAAATGATGATCAGATTTTGCTGCTGCAAAAACTCTGCTAGTGATGTGGAAGCCAAAGGCCTTGAAAAATCGTTGGAGAAATTCTTGCAAACTAAGCAAGATATCTTGACCGAACTAGATTCCAGATCTAAGTCTGTAGCACCGTAATTACCGATGTGTGCGTTAGTAGTTACCATGATTTGACCATAGTAAGACGGGTCTGTAAAAATCTCCTGATATCCTGTCGTACCAGTATTGAAACAGATCTCGCCGGTTGCGGTTCCTTCTGGTCCTACCATCTTACCGTGGAAAATGGTTCCATCATTCAAAAGAATGATCGCGTCTTTCTTCTCTAAGTATGCCATAATTCAAAAATAATGATAAAAAAAAAGGATCAATGCCGAAACATTAATCCTTTTATAATTGTTTATGAAGGGTTTTTTACTCTTCCTCATTAGTTGCTTCTGTAGTTTCCTTTTTAGGAGCTTCAGTTTTTGCCTTTCCACCACGACGACTACGTCTTGTAGTTTTCTTAGTGTCAGCGCCTGCTTTGTAAACATCGTTGTAATCAACCAACTCGATTAATGCCATATCTGCATTATCTCCTAGTCTATTACCCATCTTTATAATTCTAGTGTAACCACCTGGACGGTCACCGACTTTTGCAGCTACTTCTCTGAACAATTCTGTCACTGCTTCTTTGCTACGTAATTGAGCAAAAGTCAATCGACGATTGTGAGTTGTGTCTGCCTTAGATTTAGTTATAAGTGGCTCTACGAATTGTTTAAGAGCTTTTGCTTTTGCAACAGTAGTGTTAATACGCTTATGCTCAATTAATGAACAAGCCATATTAGAAAGCATCGCCTTACGGTGTGCTGTCTTTCTACTTAAATGATTTACTTTTTTTCCGTGTCTCATTGTCTTCTATTTCTACAACTAGGTGAAAACCTAGTCACGGTCTAATTTATATTTTGAAAGATCCATACCAAAATTCAAACCTTTCACGTTTACCAACTCTTCTAACTCTGTCAAAGACTTCTTACCAAAGTTTCTGAACTTCATTAGATCATTCTTGTTGTAAGAAACAAGATCTCCAAGAGTTTCAACTTCTGCAGCTTTCAAACAGTTGAGGGCACGAACTGAAAGTTCCATATCCACAAGTTTAGTTTTAAGCAACTGACGCATGTGAAGACTTTCTTCATCATAAGTTTCAGTCTGAGCAATTTCATCTGCCTCAAGAGTAATTCTCTCATCAGAGAATAACATGAAGTGGTGAATCAAAGTTTTTGCAGCCTCAGTAAGAGCATGCTTTGGATGAATGCTACCATCTGTGATGATTTCAAATACCAACTTCTCATAGTCAGTTTTTTGCTCTACACGATAGTTCTCTATACTGTATTTCACATTCTTGATAGGTGTAAAAATACTGTCGATTGCTATAGTTCCAAGAGCAGCGCTGCTGTTCTTGTTTTCTTCAGCTGGTACATATCCTCTTCCTTTCTCGATAGTTAATTCAAGATTAAGATTTATGGAGGATTCTGTATTACAGATTACCATTTCTGGATTCAATACTTGAAAACCAGAAATATATTTTTGCATATCACCAGCGGTAAATTGATCCTTTCCAGAGAAAGAAACATTTACTACTTCACTATCTACCTCGTCGATTTGACGTCTAAATCTAACTTGTTTGAAGTTTAGGATTATTTCGGTAACATCTTCAACCACTCCTTCAATGGTAGAGAACTCGTGATCAACGCCTTCAATTCTGATAGATGTTATTGCGAATCCTTCCAAGGAAGAAAGTAATACTCTTCTAAGAGCATTTCCAACGGTCAATCCATATCCTGGTTCTAAAGGTCTGAACTCAAACTTACCTTCAAAATCGGTTGAATCGATCATGATTACTTTATCCGGCTTTTGGAAATTTAATATTGCCATAAGAATAATGTGGTTAAAAATTATTTAGAATACAATTCAACAATTAACTGCTCCTTGATGTTTTCAGGTATCTGAATTCTTTCTGGAACTGCTACAAATGTACCAGACATGCTGGCCTTGTTGAATGTAATGAAATCATATACATGCTCATTTGAAGAAAGTGCATCGTCAATAGCTGTAAGTGATTTTGATTTTTCTCTAACTGCAACAACATCACCTGCCTGCAATTGATAAGATGGAATGTTTACCAACTGACCATTTACGGTAATGTGTCTGTGTGAAACAAGCTGTCTAGCACCTCTTCTGGTACGAGCTATTCCCATTCTGTATACCACGTTGTCCAAACGAGACTCTGCTAGCTGAAGTAAAACTTCACCTGTAATACCAGAACTACGAACTGCTTTTTCAAACATTAAGCGGAATTGCTTTTCAAGAATTCCGTAAGTGTACTTAGCTTTTTGCTTTTCCTTAAGTTGTACCGCATATTCAGACTCTTTTCCACGTCTTCTTGCGTTACCATGCATTCCTGGAGGATAGTTTTTCTTCTCCAATGCTTTACTAGGGCCAAAAATTGGTTCTCTGAATCTACGAGCAATTTTTGCCTTAGGACCTCTATATCTTGCCATTATAAAATTGTTTAAAAGTGATGTACTGTGAATTCAGGTCTATATCCTTCAGCAGTCTGATAATCACCAGATATTATTAAATTAATTATACTCTTCTTCTTTTTGGAGGGCGACATCCATTGTGTGGCAATGGAGTAACATCGATAATTTCAGTCACCTCAATACCAGCATTGTGAATGGTACGTATCGCACTTTCACGACCATTCCCTGGTCCTTTTACATAGGCCTTAACCTTTCTAAGTCCTGCCTCGTGAGCAACTTTAGAAGCATCCTCTGCAGCAAGTTGCGCTGCATATGGAGTATTCTTTTTTGAACCTCTAAAGCCCATCTTACCAGCAGAAGACCATGAAATGACTTCTCCTTTTTTATTTGTAAGCGAAACAAGTATGTTGTTAAATGAAGATGAAATGTGAGCCTCACCTACACTTTCAACGATTACTTTACGCTTTTTTGCTACTGTTTTAGACTTTGCCATATCAGTTACTTATTATTTAGTTGCTTTCTTCTTGTTAGCAACAGTCTTACGTTTTCCTTTACGAGTACGAGAGTTATTCTTAGTACGCTGACCTCTTAATGGAAGCCCAGATCTGTGACGTATACCTCTGTAACAACCGATGTCCATCAAACGCTTGATGTTCATTTGAGTTTCAGAACGCAATTCACCTTCAATGGTAAATTCACCGATGGCATTACGAATCTTACCGATCTCGTCATCATCCCATTCACTTACCTTCTTATCTACACCAACACCAGTCGACAATAAAACTTCTTGAGCTCTACTTCTACCTACACCATAGATGTAAGTAAGTGCTATTTCTCCTCTTTTGTTTTTAGGTATATCTACCCCTGCGATTCTAGCCATAGCTTAACCTTGTCTTTGTTTAAATTTTGGGTTCTTTTTGTTGATAACGTAAAGGCGACCCTTACGGCGTACAATTTTACAATCTGCACTTCTCTTCTTTATCGATGCTCTAACTTTCATATCAATATCTATAAGTAATCCTTGCCTTAGTCAAATCGTAAGGGCTCATTTCTAATTTAACTTTATCACCAGGAAGTAATTTAATGTAATGCATGCGCATCTTTCCTGATATATGCGCTGTAACAACATGACCATTTTCCAACTCTACCCTAAACATCGCGTTTGATAAAGCTTCTATTATTGATCCATCTTGTTCTATCGCTGATTGTTTAGCCATAATTATGCTACTGCTTTTCTATTTTTACCAGTCTTTATAAGACCGTCGTAATGTCTATTCAATAAATATGAATTGATTTGTTGCATTGTATCAATTGCTACACCTACCATAATCAACATGGAGGTACCTCCATAAAATAATGCCCATGACTGAGTCACACCCATAAGTGATACAAATGCAGGTACAATCGCAACTAGTGCTAAAAAGATCGAACCTGGAAGGGTTATCTGAGACATGATACGGTCCAAATACTCTGAGGTTTCAGTTCCCGGTCTAATACCAGGGATAAATCCACCATTTCGTTTCAAATCATCTGCCATCTTATTGGTAGGAACCGTAATCGCAGTGTAGAAGTAAGTAAATACTATAATCAACAATGCAAAAACTAAATTGTACCAGAACCCGAAAATATCACCAAAAGCCGTAGCCACAGAAGTTGCCCAATCTGACTCCAATTGACCTAAAGCTTGAGGTACAAACATCAATGCCTGTGCAAAGATGATTGGCATAACACCAGAAGCGTTAAGTTTTAAGGGAATATATTGTCTTGATCCAAAAACATTCTTTTCATATCCACCAGAAGCAGTTCGTCTTGCGTACTGAACTGGTATCTTTCTTACTGCCATTACAAGCATAATACATGCCATGATGACTAATAACCAAATAACTATTTCAATAATTATAACAAAAGGACCACCTACACCCTCAAATCGAGATACAAATTCTTGTGCAAAAGCTTGAGGTAAAGTAGCAATAATACCTACCATAATTAAGAGAGAGATACCATTACCAATACCTTTATCAGTAATTTTTTCTCCTAACCACATGGCAAACACACATCCAGTGACAAGAATAATCGTCCCTACTACTAAAATCAACGTTTGATTATCGATCAAGTAAGCTTCAGGTGGTACACCTAAAGAACCTAGACTTAATAAATAACTAGGAGCTTGTACTAAACAAATACCTATGGTAAGCCATCTTGTGATCTGATTGATTTTACGTCTTCCAGACTCACCTTCCTTTTGTAACTTCTGTAAATATGGAACCGCAATACCCATTAATTGTACAACAATACTTGCAGAAATGTAAGGCATGATACCTAAAGCAAAAACGGAAGCATTCGCAAACGCTCCACCCGTAAAGGCATTAAGTATGGAACCTATACCACCACCTTCAAAATTAGAGGCAAATCCCGCTAACTGAGTGGAATCTATAAAGGGTAATACCACCTGAGCACCAAAACGGTACACAAGCAATAAACTGAAAGTCATAAGAATACGATCTTTCAGTTCCTCAATCTTCCAGATATTTTTAATTGTATCAATTAACTTCATTGGGATTGATTATGCAGTTTCTATTTTACCACCAGCCTTTTCTATGGCAGCTTTCGCGGAAGCGGTAAATTTATGAGCTGTAATGGTAATAGCTGAATTAATTTCACCTCTACCTAATATCTTAACAAGATCGTTTTTGTCAACCAAACGCTCTCTGATTAAATCTTCTACAACAATTGTATCACCCAATCTACCTTCTGCGTGGTACGCTTGAAGAGTATCCAAGTTAATTCCTTTATAGTCCTTACGGTTAATGTTTGTGAAACCAAACTTAGGAACACGTCTTTGTAAAGGCATTTGACCACCTTCAAAACCGATCTTTTTAGAATAACCAGAACGAGACTTTGCTCCTTTGTGACCTCTTGTTGCTGTGCCACCTTTACCAGAACCTTGTCCACGACCAATAATCTTTGCAGATTTCTTTACGGAACCTTCAGCAGGTTTTAAATTATTTAGACCCATTGTACTTATGCTTTTTCTACGGTGACTAAGTGAGACACTTTTGCTATCATTCCCATAACAGCTGGTGAATCATCATGCTCAACTACCTGATTCATTTTATGCAAACCTAAAGCTTGCAGCGTTTTTTTCTGACGTGCCGTGCGGTTGATTGCACTACGCACTTTTTTTACGTGTAACTTGGCCATGATGCTTATCCGTTAAATACTTTATCTATTGAAACACCTCTTTGTTTTGCCACAGTCGCTGCATTACGCAGTTGTAACAAAGCATCAAAAGTTGCTTTCACCACATTGTGTGGATTTGAAGAACCTTGGTTTTTAGAAAGTACGTCGTGTACACCAACTGCCTCAAGTACGGCACGAATAGCACCACCTGCGATTACTCCAGTACCCGTTGCTGCAGGAAGTAATAAAACTCTTGCACCGCCAAACTTACCTTTTTGCTCATGGGGAATAGTTCCCTTTTGCAAAGGTATGCGGACTAGATTTTTCTTTGCGTCTTCTACTGCTTTACTAATAGCTTCAGAAACCTCTTTAGATTTTCCTAGACCATGTCCAACAACACCGTTTTCATCACCAACTACTACAATTGCAGAGAAACCAAAGGCACGACCACCTTTTGTTACCTTAGTAACACGTTGTACACCAACAAGGCGATCTTTAAGATCTAAACCACCTGGCTTTACAGTTTCAATATTTTTATACTTCTGATACATTACGTAAATCTTTCTAATTAAAATTTCAAACCGCCTTCACGAGCTCCTTCAGCTAGAGATAAAACTCTACCGTGGTAAAGATAACCACCTCTGTCAAAAGAAACAGACTCAACGCCTGCAGCCTTTGCTTTTTCGGCTAGCTTCATTCCAACTTCTTTTGCAGCATCCTTCTTAGGTGCAGAAGATTTCAACTCGCGTGAACTAGCTGAAGCGATTGTTATTCCATCTACATCATTAATAACCTGAGCATAGATCTCTTTGTTACTACGATATACTGATAGACGTGGACGATCTGCAGTACCAGAAACGGTTTTTCTGATTCTACGACGGATCTTTTGTCTTCTAACTGACTTTGAAAATGCCATAATACTATATTCTTATGCTGATTTACCAGCTTTTCTTCTAATTATTTCTCCTACGAACTTGATTCCTTTTCCTTTGTACGGCTCAGGCTTTCTAAAAGCTCTAATTTTTGCGGCAACTTGTCCTACCAACTGCTTGTCAAAAGAAGTCAACTTCACGATTGGGTTTTTTCCTTTTTCCGAAATAGTTTCAACCTTAACTTCTGGAGCAACGTCGATAACGATATTGTGTGAAAAACCTAAAGCAAGATCCAACTTTTGACCTTGATTAGAGGCTCTATAACCTACACCAACCAACTCTAATTGCTTTGTCCAACCCACAGAAACACCCTGAATCATGTTATTCACGAGTGAACGGTATAAACCGTGCTTAGCCCTGTGATCCTTAGAATCTGAAGGACGAGTTACAAAAACTTCATTATCCTCAACTCTAATTTCAACATCAGAAAATGGCTGAACCAATTTTCCTAGTTTACCTTCTACGTTAATCTCACCGTCAGCAACCTTTACTTCAACTCCTGATGGTATTGCTACCGGATTATTTCCTATTCTAGACATAACTCTTTTTTAATAAACGTAACAAAGAACTTCTCCACCTACATTCTCAGATCTTGCCTGCTTATCAGTCATTACACCTTTTGATGTAGAGATGATAGCGATGCCTAATCCATTTAGAATTCTAGGAAGTTCAGTAGACCCAGCATATTTTCTAAGACCAGGCTTAGACAAACGCTGAATATCCTTGATCACTGATTCTTTTGTGTCGCGGTCGTACTTAAGTGCAATTTTGATAACATCTTGAGTAGACTGTTCCATGAACTTATAACTCAAGATATAACCTTGATCAAAAAGGATTTTTGTAATTTCCTTTTTCAAGTTAGATGCTGGTATCTCAACTACTCTATGATTCGCACGCACAGCGTTACGAATTCTTGTTAAATAATCTGCTATTGGATCTGTATTCATAATCTTATCTTTAGACTAGTTACCAACTAGCTTTTTTAACACCAGGTATTAAACCTTTATTCGCCATTTCTCTAAACATTACTCTGGACAAACCAAATTGTCTCATATAACCTTTAGGACGACCAGTTAACTTACATCTATTGTGTAATCTTACTGGAGATGAATTTTTAGGCAACTTTTGAAGCTCTTCATAATCACCTGCCTCCTTCAAAGCTTTACGCTTTTCAGCGTACTTTTCTACTAGTGCTTCTCTTTTGCGCTCACGCGCTTTCATTGATTCTTTTGCCATCCTTAGTCCTTTTTAAAAGGTAAACCTAGCTCACCTAGGAGTGATTTAGCCTCTTTATCTGTTTTAGCAGTAGTAACGAATGTAATATCCATACCTGCAATTTTATTTACTTTGTCAATATTGATCTCTGGGAAAATGATCTGCTCAGTAATACCAAGATTGTAATTTCCTCTACCATCAAAACCAGTAGCTTTAATCCCTTGAAAATCTCTAACTCGTGGTAGTGCTACGGTGATCAAACGATCCAAAAACTCATACATGCGTTCACCTCTAAGAGTTACTTTAGCTCCAATAGGCATGCCCTTTCTCAATTTGAAAGAAGCTACATCCTTTTTAGATAATGTCGCTACCGCCTTTTGACCAGTAATCATGGTAAGTTCCTCTACCGCATAGTCGATAAGCTTTTTGTCAGCAACCGCTGCACCAACACCTCTACTCAAAACAATCTTTTGAAGTTTAGGTATTTCCATTACATTGGAATATCCAAACTCTTCTTTGAGTGAAGTAGCTACACGCTCTTTATATTCTTCCTTAAGTCTTGGAATGTATGACATGACTATATTTCTTCTTTAGTTGTACGTGCAATACGTACTTTTTTACCATTCTCTAGTTTGTAACCTACACGAGTAGTTTTACCATTACCATCCACAAGCGAAAGGTTGGATACTTGAATAGCAGCTTCCTTTTGCTTTATTCCTCCTTGAGGATTTGTTGCACTAGGTTTCTCATGCTTGGAAACCATATTCACACCTTCAACGATGGCTTTGTTCTTATCCAACAATACTTTAGTCACTTTTCCTTCGCTGCCTTTATGTTCACCAGCAATGACTCTTACAGTATCTCCAGATTTAATTTTCAATTTTCCCATAGCTTAATTATAATACTTCTGGTGCGAGTGATACAATCTTCATGAATTGACGATCACGTAACTCTCTTGCAACCGGTCCAAATACACGAGTACCGCGCATCTCAGAGTTAGGGTTTAAAAGAACGCATGCATTATCATCAAATCTGATGTACGATCCATCAGGACGACGTACTTCTTTTTTAGTACGTACTACAACAGCAGTAGATACAGCTCCCTTTTTAATATTTCCGTTAGGTGTAGCTTCTTTTACAGAAACAACAATTTTATCACCAACAGACGCATAACGTCTCTTAGTACCTCCCAAAACACGAATACACAAAACCTCTTTGGCTCCAGTATTGTCTGCGACCTTTAATCTTGATTCTTGTTGTAACATTATTTAGCTCTTTCTAAAATTTCGACAAGTCTCCAAGTCTTGGTTTTACTAAGTGGACGAGTTTCCATGATGCGAACAGTGTCACCTTCATTACACTCATTCTTTTCATCGTGAGCAACGTACTTCTTAGTATTCAATACGAATTTTCCGTACATAGGGTGTTTCTGTCTCTTTACTTCTGCAACAACTATAGACTTATCCATTTTGCTACTGCGGACAACACCGATACGCTCTTTTCTTAAATTTCTTTCTTCCATTACAATTCGTATTATGAATTATTAAGTGCTGTTTTAAGTCTAGCAATCGTTTTACGTGCCTTAGTAATCTGTGATGGATTTTCTAATGGCGAAACAATATGCGTACGCTTCAAGTCAGCATATGACTTCTGAGACTCTGCAAGTCTGTCTTTCAATTCTTCCTGAGAATAACCTTTAACCTCTGATTGCTTCATGATATGCTTTTATTCTTGATAATCGCGAGCGACTATAAACTTGGTTTTTACTGGTAACTTTTGTGCAGCAAGTCTTAATGCTTCTTGTGCAGTAGCTAGTGGTACACCAGAAACCTCAAAGAGAATTCTACCTGGCTTCACAACAGCTGCCCAATATTCTACAGCACCTTTACCTTTACCCATACGAACCTCAAGAGGTTTTTTGGTGATAGGCTTGTCTGGGAATATTTTGATCCATAAAGAACCTTCACGCTTCATATATCTAGTAGCCGCAATACGAGCTGCCTCTATTTGACGAGAATTGATAAATTCTGAATCTAAAGACTTGATACCAAAAGTACCATAGGCTAGTTGATTACCTCTACCAGAATCTCCTTTCATGCGGCCTTTCTGCTGCTTTCTAAACTTTGTTTTTCTAGGTTGTAACATCTCTAGCTATATTATTTTCTACGACGACGACTGTTTCCACGGTCAGCGCCACCTTGTTTACCTTGTTTCTTTGAAAGACCAGCTAATGGAGAAAGTTCACGTTTTCCATAAACCTCACCTTTCATAATCCAAACCTTTACACCGATTCTACCGTAAGTAGTATGAGCTTCAACTAATGCATAGTCGATATCTGCTCTAAAAGTTGAAAGTGGAATACGTCCATCCTTGTAAGATTCACTACGAGCCATTTCAGCACCGTTCAACCTACCAGAAATCTGTATCTTAATACCTTCAGCATTCATTCTCATCGCTGCTGCAATAGCCATTTTAATGGCACGACGATAAGAAATTCTATTCTCAATTTGTCTAGCAACACTAGCTCCAACTAAATGAGCATCTAGTTCTGGTCGTTTGATCTCATGAATATTGATTTGAACATCTTTTCCAGATATTTTCTTCAATTCTTCCTTAAGACGATCAACCTCTTGTCCACCTTTACCGATAATAATACCAGGTCTGGCAGTCATGATAGTTATGGTAACTAATTTAAGAGTGCGCTCAATTATGATTCTTGAAACGCTGGCCTTAGCCAAACGAGCATGGATATACTTTCTAAGCTTATCATCTTCTGCAAGCTTATCTCCATAATCGTTTCCTCCGTACCAGTTAGATTCCCATCCACGGATGATTCCTAACCTATTACCTATTGGATTTGTTTTCTGTCCCATATTAACTATTTCTTCTCGGTATTGGATTCACCCAACACTAGAGTGACATGGTTAGATCTTTTTCTAATTCTGTGAGCACGACCTTGTGGAGCTGGTCTTAATCTCTTAAGCATCGTTCCACCATCAACTCTAATTTCTTTGATGAACAACCCTGCATCTGCAACATCACCATCTTCATTTTTAGCTTGCCAGTTAGATACAGCAGACAAGACTAACTTATCTAGTCGTCTAGCTGCCTCTTTAGAAGAAAACTTAAGAATATTAAGTGCGTCCTCTACTTTCTTACCGCGAATAATATCAGCAACCAATCTCATTTTACGTGGAGATGTTGGGCAATTATTCAACTTTGCAAAAGCTATGCTCTTCTTTTCTTCCTTCAACCTTTCGGCCGTTTGTCTTTTACGAACTCCCATAGCTTAAGTTATTTTTTTCCCTTATTCTTAGCAGCTGCGTGACCACGGTAAGAACGTGTTGGAGAGAATTCTCCAAGCTTGTGTCCAACCATATTCTCTGTTACATAAACGGGAACAAATTGTCTACCGTTATGAACTGCTATAGTTTGTCCAACAAAGTCAGGTGTGATCATTGATGCACGAGACCAAGTCTTAATTACTGTTTTCTTTCCAGACTCAACATTTTGAGCCACCTTAGATTCCAACTTATGAAATACATAAGGTCCTTTTTTTAATGAACGAGCCATAATTTATTTCTTTCTACGTTCTAAAATATATTGAGTACTTGCCTTGTTCAAGTCACGTGTACGATATCCTTTAGCAGGAACACCATTACGAGATCTTGGGTGACCACCTGAAGCGCGACCTTCACCACCACCCATTGGGTGATCGACTGGGTTCATCGCAACCGGTCTTGTTCTTGGTCTTCTACCTAACCATCTGCTTCTACCAGCTTTACCACCAACCACAAGTTGATGATCACTGTTAGAAATCGCACCGATAGTAGCAAGACATTCTTGTAAGATCAATCTGATTTCACCAGAAGGCATCTTAACCGTAGCATACTTACCATCTCTTGCCATTAATTGTGCAAAGGATCCAGCACTACGAGCTATAACAGCTCCTTGCCCGGGTCGTAACTCAATACAGCTAACAATCGAACCTAATGGAATATTTGCAAGCTTCATTGCATTCCCGACTTCAGGAGCAACATTATCACCAGAAACGATATTTTGACCTACTTGCAATCCATTTTGAGCAATCACATAACGCTTCTCTCCATCTTGATAGTTTACAAGAGCGATAAATGCCGTTCTATTAGGATCATATTCAATAGATGCAACCGTTGCGGGCACACCATGACGATTTCTTTTGAAATCAATGATACGGTAGCGTCTTTTGTGACCACCACCTAAGTAACGCATAGTCATACGACCTTTTGCATTACGACCACCAGAACGTTTGTTCGGAGCGAGCAAGCTCTTCTCCGGCTTATCAGTCGTGATGGCATCATAGCCATTCACAACTCTAAATCGCTGTCCTGGAGTTACAGGTTTTAATTTTCTTACTGACATTACAGTATTTTATTTATAGATTACTATAAAGATCGATGGTATCACCATCCTTGAGTTGTACAAAAGCCTTCTTAACTGCTGATGTTTTACCAACTTGCGTCCCTGTTTTAGTATGTTTAGTTTTACGAGCTATTCTAGTATTCATAGTTCTTACTTTAAGAACAGTCACACCGTACACCTCTTCAACTTCTTTTTTTATTTGAACTTTGTTAGCCTTGGGAGACACCTCAAAACCATATCGATTCAACAGCTCACTATCGCTAGTCGCCTTTTCTGTAATTATGGGTTTTATTAAAATGCTCATGGCTTATTTACTTAAATTTTCCTGAATTCCTTCTAGAGAACCTTCCAAGACAACCAAATTATTGGCATTAATAATCTTGTAAGTGCTTAATTCTGAGTAAGTTATAACTTCTATACCCTTCAAATTTCGCGAAGACAAATATA
Source organism: Nonlabens sp. YIK11 (assembly GCF_001413925.1). Classification (NCBI taxonomy): domain Bacteria; kingdom Pseudomonadati; phylum Bacteroidota; class Flavobacteriia; order Flavobacteriales; family Flavobacteriaceae; genus Nonlabens; species Nonlabens sp. YIK11. The sequence continues at coordinate 1,350,348 of NZ_LBMJ01000001.1, read as the reverse complement.
CATTATTATTTGATTCACCCAACACAAACAGGGATTTTTTATTTGAAAGTCCCAAGCTGCTCAAAACTTCCTTGAAATCACTGGTTTTAGGAGCATCAAAATTGAAGTCTTCCACCACCTGCAAATTACCTTCAGAAACCTTCAAGCTTAAGGCACTTTTACGTGCGAGACGCTTTTGTGCTTTATTAAGTTTGAAAGAATAATCTCTAGGCACAGGACCAAAGATTCTACCACCACCTCTAAACACAGGTGACTTGATAGATCCGGCACGAGCAGTACCCGTACCTTTTTGCTTTTTGATCTTACGTGTACTACCTACGATCTCTGCACGTTGCTTAGCTTTGTGAGTACCCTGACGTTGATTAGCCTGATATTGCTTAACATCTAGATAGATAGCGTGATCATTAGGCTCAATTCCAAAAACATCATCTGATAACTCTATCTGACGACCAGTTTCTTTTCCTTTAATGTCTATAACTGCTACCTTCATTATTTCTGTACGATTACATAAGCATTCTTGTGACCAGGAACACAACCCTTAACTACAAGGATATTTTGTTCTGGAACAACTTTAAGAACTCTTAAATTTTCAACTTTTACTTTTTCGTTACCCATCTGTCCAGCCATGCGCATTCCTTTGAATACACGTGCAGGATAAGATGCCGCACCGATGGAACCTGGAGCTCTCAAACGGTTGTGTTGCCCGTGTGTCGCTTGACCTACACCACCAAAACCGTGGCGCTTCACAACACCTTGAAATCCTTTTCCTTTTGAAGTACCACTGATATCGACAAATTCACCTTCAGTAAACATATCAACACTTACAGTGTCACCTAATTTGTACTCCTTATCAAAACTCTTGAATTCAGCAACTTTTCTCTTGACAGCAGTACCAGCTTTCTTAAAGTGCCCTTGAGCAGCTTTAGAAGCATTTTTGTCTGATTTGTCATCGAAACCTAATTGCAGCGCGGCATAACCGTCTGTTTCTTCAGTTCTGACTTGGGTAACTACACAAGGGCCAGCTTGGATAACGGTACATGGCATATTCTTACCATTCTCGTCATAGATGCTGGTCATCCCTATTTTTTTTCCTATTAACCCAGACATAATTATTAATTAATTGTTATTGTATTTTGTTTGTTACGCTTTCGCGAAAGCGAAATATCATCAAATATTTATCACACTTTGATCTCAACTTCAACTCCACTAGGAAGTTCAAGTTTCATCAATGCATCAATCGTTTTTGAAGAAGAACTGTAGATATCCAACAATCTCTTGTAGGAACTAAGTTCAAACTGCTCACGTGACTTTTTGTTTACGTGAGGAGATCTCAATACGGTAAATATTTTTTTGTGAGTAGGCAATGGAATTGGGCCAGTTACGACTGCTCCAGTACTTTTCACGGTCTTTACAATCTTTTCAGCAGATTTATCTACCAGCATGTAATCGTAAGACTTTAACTTGATTCTGATTTTTTGACTCATCTCTTGAAAATTAATTGTTACCTTTTGCTGCTGCGATTACTTCTTCACTAATACTAGAAGGAGTTTCTGCATAGTGAGCAAATTCCATAGTGGATGTTGCACGACCTGAAGAAAGCGTTCTAAGAGTCGTAACATAACCGAACATCTCTGAAAGAGGAACTTCTGCCTTTACCACTTTAGCACCAGCTCTATCGCTCATATCATTTACTTGCCCACGGCGACGGTTCAAGTCACCAACGATATCACCCATGTTTTCTTCTGGAGTGATTACCTCTACTTTCATGATAGGCTCAAGAATTACGGCACCAGCAGCTTTTGAAGCAGCTTTGTAACCCATTCTAGCAGCAAGTTCAAATGATAGAGCATCAGAGTCTACTGGGTGGAAAGATCCATCCTTAAGAGTTACTCTCATACTATCCATCTCAAATCCTGCTAAAGGACCGTTATTCATTGCTTCTCTAAATCCTTTCTCAATCGCTGGGATAAATTCCTTAGGAATATTACCACCTTTGATTTCATTGATAAATTGAAGACCTTCTGCTACTTTACCTTCTGCATCTTCATGAGCAGGCTCCATAGTAAATACGATATCCCCAAACTTACCACGTCCACCAGATTGCTTTTTGTAAGTCTCACGGTGATCTGCAGATCTAGTGATGGCCTCTTTGTACTCTACTTGAGGTGCACCTTGATTTACTTCTACCTTGAACTCACGTCTCAAACGATCAACGATGATATCTAAGTGAAGCTCACCCATTCCTGAAATGATCGTCTGGCCAGAAGCCTCGTCAGTTCTTACTTGGAATGTTGGATCTTCTTCAGCCAATTTAGCCAAAGCCATACCCAATTTATCAACGTCTGCTTTGGTTTTAGGCTCTACCGCAATACCAATTACCGGATCAGGGAAGTCCATGGACTCCAATACGATTGGATGCTTTTCATCAGACATGGTATCACCAGTCTTGATGTCTTTAAATCCTACCGCAGCACCTATATCTCCAGCCTCGATATAATCGATAGCGTTTTGCTTGTTGGAGTGCATTTGGTAAATACGTGAGATACGCTCTTTCTTACCTGAACGATTGTTCAATATGTAGGAACCGGCATCCAAACGACCTGAATAAGCACGGAAGAACGCCAAACGACCTACAAATGGGTCAGTAGCAATCTTGAATGCAAGAGCTGCAAATGGTGCAGTTACATCAGGCTTACGTAATTCCTTTTCATCAGTATCAGGGTTGATACCAACGATTCCTTCCTTATCAGTTGGAGCAGGTAGGTATCTACATACAGCGTCCAATAGGAATTGAACACCCTTGTTTTTAAATGCAGAACCACAAATCATTGGAATGATTGCCATATCCATTACTGCGGCACGTAGTGCTGCATGCACTTCCTCCTCAGTTATGGAATCTTCATCTTCCATATATTTCTCAAGAAGGCTCTCGTCATAAGTAGCTACCTCTTCGATAAGCATACCTCTATATTTACGAGCCTCAGCCTTAAGTTCTTCTGGGATTTCAATAACATCAAATGTTGCGCCTTGAGTATCATCATGCCATACAATCGCACGATTTTTTACAAGATCAACTATTCCTTTGAAGTCACCTTCATCACCAATATTCAATACGATAGGCACCGCATTAGACTTCAACATATCTTTTACTTGCTGACATACAGCAAGAAAGTTAGAACCTTGACGGTCCATTTTGTTTACGAAACCTATACGTGGTACTTTATAGTTATCAGCTAGTCTCCAGTTTGTTTCTGATTGTGGCTCAACACCATCAACCGCACTAAACAAGAATACCAACCCATCAAGTACACGCAATGATCTATTTACCTCTACAGTAAAGTCAACGTGCCCAGGAGTGTCAATAATATTAAAGTGATAATCCTTAGTTTCTGGTAACGGCTGTGCGTTCTCCATAGGGAACTTCCAGGTACAAGTTGTAGCTGCAGATGTGATCGTAATACCACGCTCCTGCTCTTGCTCCATCCAGTCCATAGTAGCTGCACCATCATGCACCTCTCCTATTTTATGGCTTACTCCAGTATAAAAAAGAATACGCTCTGTCGTAGTGGTTTTACCCGCATCAATGTGCGCAGCAATTCCAATATTTCTTGTGTATTTTAAGTCTCTTTGTGCCATTTTTAGAATCTAAAGTGTGAGAATGCCTTATTGGCTTCTGCCATTTTATGAGTATCTGTTTTCTTCTTAACTGCTGCACCTTCTTCCTTTGCCGCGGCAAGGACTTCAGCAGCCAGTTTTTGGGAGAAAGACTTCTCATTACGCTTTCTAGAATAGCTTATCAACCATTTCATTGCGGTTGAAATCTTTCTATCTGGACGTATTTGCATTGGAATCTGGAAAGTCGCACCACCTACACGACGGCTACGCACCTCTACGTGAGGCATTACGTTTGATAACGCATCTTTCCATATTTCAAGTGAAGTCTTTTCCTCATCTTGGTTTTTCTCTTCAACGATATCCATCGCATCATAGAAAATTTTAAATGCTACTGACTTCTTACCATGCAACATCATCATGTTGACAAATCGAGTCACTAGCTGGTCATTGAAACGCGGATCTGGAAGGATCGGGCGTTTTTTTGCCTGTCTTTTTCTCATTTCTTCTCTTTGAGTTTGTTATTAGATGCCCACATTGTGAACACTAAAAGTTAATTACTTCTTAGGGCGTTTTGCACCATACTTAGACCTACGTTGCGTGCGATCTGCAACACCTGCGGTGTCCAGCGCCCCACGAACGATGTGGTATCTAACTCCTGGTAAATCCTTTACCCTTCCACCTCTAACCAATACTATCGAGTGCTCTTGTAGATTGTGTCCTTCTCCTGGAATGTATGCATTCACTTCCTTACCATTGGTAAGTCTTACACGTGCCACCTTTCTCATTGCTGAGTTAGGTTTCTTAGGTGTAGTAGTGTAAACACGAGTACAAACTCCACGACGTTGAGGACAAGAATCTAAAGCAGCCGATTTGCTCTTCTTGGTTATTTTGGACCTTCCTTTACGTACTAATTGTGAAATCGTTGGCATATTGTTTTACGCTAATAAATTAATCCCCTATTTTAGGGTCGGCAAAGGTATGAATAATATTTACTTATTCAAATCTCATTTCCAAGTTTTTACCATAACTTTTTTTGACATAATCTTAAAAAGATTAGTAATCCCATTTTTGCGGCATAAGCTAAATAGAGATTCCCTTGATAAAGAAATCAGTCCTTATTATATATATACTTTTTAGCATTGGTCTTTTTGCGCAAACAGATCACACCCAAATATTCTTATTACCAGATGCACAATCGATACAGCCGATGGATACTATTTTTCTAAAGAAAACAGAAAATCAGATCTCCAGCCGGCGATTAGATAGCATTAAAATCAATTTGATCCGTAAAGGCTACCTCAATCTAATCATTGCGGACACATTAAGAAAAAACACCAACCAGTTAAGTATCGTTCTCAACAAACCTTTCACGACAATCATCATGAAGGAAGATGATAACATGGAAAATGGAATAATAATGGAGAGTTCGCTTTCGCGAAAGCGACCTAAAAAAACAACACCAGATAAATTTCTTGAAGAACTTGAAGCAGTTCAAAAAAAATACAACAATCAAGGTTCTCCTTTTGCAGAAGTCATTATCAACCGTTGGAATTTCACCAAGCAAGACACGGCCACCTTATTTTATGAGGTGAAAAATATCGAGCAGCGGCAAATTGACAGAATTATTGTGAATGGATACCCAAAGTACCCAAGAAATGTTATCGAAAATCTTGTAGCCAACCATACAAAACTTAACAGCAAAAATGTAAATCGCCTCTCGACGAGGTTGGCAAATTTGAAATACTTGGAAAGCATCAAAGAGCCAGAAGCTCTTTTTAAAAAAGACAGCACCCTACTTTACGTTTACTTAAGAAAAAAAAATGCGAATAAAGCCGATGGGTTGATTGGTTTCAATACTGATGAGGATGGAAAACTGAATATAAATGGGTTTGTCGATGCCAGTCTGATTAATAATTTTAATCGTGGAGAGCGATTTGACTTTGAGTATCGCAATGATAATAATGATCAAACTAATATCTCGTTACAACTAAATGTTCCATCCTTATTATTTGAACGAATAGGAATTACAAGTAGCCTTGATATAACGAGAAGGGATTCTATTTATCAAAACTCAAGTTTTGTGGCAGGATTGAGTTACCAATTTTTGGGCAGCTGGAACACGCAACTGAATTATTACAGCAAATCCTCTACTGAGGAAAACAATCTGATCAATGTAAACAACTTTCAAACACGCGGTGTTGCAACACAATTAACTTATGGAGGGAATTCCGCAAACACGCTTCAACCAGAAACCCTGAGCTTTTTGTTAGGCATGGGCTATTACCATAGAAATTTGGAAAATCAGTCCAATGGTCAATATTCAATGGACTTGTCGTTTGAAAATCTCTGGCCGTTATTGAATAAGTTGAGCTTAAAAACAAGTATAAATGCACACCTTTTGAAAACGGAACGATTGCAATTTAACGAATTGACACAAATAGGTGGAATCAAGACAATTAGAGGATTTAATCAAAATAGCATCGATACAGCGGCATACACCTTACTGCAAACTGACTTTAGATACAGTTTCAACGACCGGTTTTACATCAACTTATTGAACGACGGTGGCGTTTTTGAAGATTATATACAGAGAAAACCTCAATTTTTATACTCGTTTGGTGCAGGATTCGGAATACTAACTCAAGCAGGAATCCTAAGACTGGAGGTCGCTAACGGACGATTTTTAAGTTCTAATGAAAGCATTTCCAACACTATAGCCCATCTAAATTTTACTATATTATTTTAGTAAAGTTACCTTATTGTTAAGCTGCCCTTAAATAATTCCATAAATTAGTCCTGAAAAGTTGTTTTATTAACTGTTTTTTGGCACTTTTGGCGCTGGCTAATTCAAATAAATCTAAACATGAAAACAAAATTAAATGGAATTTTGACGCTTTTACTAGCGTTAGTTGTGCAAGTAGCTTTTGCGCAGCAAACGGTTACCGGTAAGGTAACTGACCCAGAAGGAGCTCCTATACTTGGAGCAACGGTACTGGTAAAAGGTAGTTCAAACGCTACCACAACAGATTTTGATGGTAATTATACCATTTCAGCAAACTCAGAAGATACCCTGGTATTTTCCTTTAGTGGTTATGACAGTGTAGAGAAGGTGGTGGGAAATCAAACCACGATTAACACTACTCTTTCAACTTCTCTTGATGCAGTAGTTGTACAAGCATATAGATCTGCCAGTTCAGCGACTAGCAACGTAGCGGCTACTACGGTTTCTGGTGAAGACACTCAAGACAGACCCAACGCGTCCATTCTGCAACGATTACAAGGGCAGGTGCCTGGATTAATCGTACAAACAGGAACAGGTCAACCTGGCGCTAACTCAACAATACAATTGCGTGGTGCCAGCTCCATAAATGGAAATACTGAACCTTTGATCATTGTTGATGGTGTACCTGTTGATGAGGATACTTTTAGATCATTTAACCCAAATGACGTTGAGTCCACTACTGTGCTTAAAGATGCTGCAGCTACAGCGATTTACGGTAACAGAGGTGCTAATGGTGTTATCATCATAACGACTAAAGGTGGTAAATTCAACTCTCCATTGCGTATCAGCTATAACGGTACAACTTCTTTCTCAAGTTTTATAGAAAGAGATTATGATCTTTATGATGCATCTGGTTACTTAAGGTTAGAAAGAAGACAAAACACAGGATTAGGTCAATCACTTACCGATGCTGAAATTGATAATTTTACAGTTAGTCAAAGTTTTCAAGATTACTTTTTCAGAACAGGTGTAAATCAATCGCATAACCTTAGTTTGACTTCAGGTGGCGAAAATTCTACTCAGTTTACATCATTAAACTATACTAATCAAGAAGGTACTTTGATTAACACTGGTATCCAAAGGTTTAACTTTAGAACTAATATCACTGGTAAATCAGAAAACGGTAAGTTTAGATATTCCACAAACGCTTTGATGGGTTACTCAAAAAATGAGTCTCAAACAGAAACGACTAATGGAAGAAACAACTTTATCTATTTTAGTTCTATCCAAGCGGCCTTTAATGCAAGACCGTATCTAGATCCAGCAGACTATAGACAAGACCCAGCCTCATTGTTAAGCTATTTCAATGGAATTCAATTATCTCCATTCGTTGTTATTGACAATAACCTTCAAAACATCAATCGCGATGATGAATTAAAGCTTATACTAGGTGGTGATTTTGCTTATGATCTTTCGGACGAATTTACATTACGTTACCGCTTAGGGGTAGATTATCAAAACGTCATAGGAATTAGAGCTAACCCACCAACGTCAGCGCTTTCATTGATTAGAGGTGCCGGTCAGTTAGAAGGTGATCAAAGTGAAAGTTTCCTAAGAGATTTTCGTTTTAATTCTAACCTAAATTTAGGATGGGAAAAAAGATTTGGTAGCGGAACTGAAGCTCAGAAAAAACACAGAGTTCTTGCCAATGCATATGTTGAATATGTAAAAGGTGAATTGAAATCCTTCAACTACAACCAAAATGGTCTAGATCCTAGAACATTTGCATTTGGAGATGGCGCAGGTTACCTACAAGATGGTGGTGCAGACGACATTTACGTTCCTACTGTTGGATCTAACAAAAATACCGTTGGGCTATTCTCCTATTTTGGTGAAGTAGATTACGACTATGACGAGAAGTATGGATTTACGGGAACTCTTAGACGTGATGCATCTTTCCGATTTACAGATGACAACGCCTACGGAACATTCTACTCCGTTGCAGGTAGATGGAATATCCATAAAGAAGCCTTCCTAGCAGACTCTGATGTTGTAAATAACTTAAAGTTAAGAGTAAGCTATGGTGTAACAGGTAACGATCGAATAGCAGGAGGTTATTACGCAGGTCTAAGTAATATTAGACAGCTCTTCGTTACAGGTACAGGTTATAACGACACTCAAACTTTCGTAAGATCAAATGTACTTGCTAACCCAGATTTGAAATGGGAGAATGTATCCACATTAAATATTGGATTAGAATTTGGTTTGTTTGATAATAGATTAAGAGGTTCGTTAGAACTTTATGATAGAGAGACAACAGATTTATTCTTTGACACTTTCGTATCGGGTATTAACGGTGTATACTCAACTACAGCAAATATTGGTGATCTATATAACCGAGGTATTGAATTAGGGGCTAATTACGACTTGATTCGTGCTGAGAAGGATGGTGATTTTGCAATGAGCGTGTATGCCAACGTTGCCTACAACGAGAATGAAGTGACTTTCGTTGACTTACCAGATGGAAGACAAGACAATACTGGTTCAGGTACTGTTATTGAAATTGGAAGACAAATTAGCGAATACTTCGTAGTACCATACATTGGAGTAAACCCAGCTAATGGTAATTTATTATTTGAAGATATTGATGGTAACATTACTGAAAACATTACCGCTGAAGATCGCAGACATACTGGCACTAGCTTTACACCAGATTTCCAAGGAGGTTTTGGTACTAACCTAAGTTTTAAAAACTTCTTCCTTTCTGCGGACTTTGTCTATATGACTGGTATCGATAGATTTGACTTGCAAGCTGCTGATTATTTAGATCCAGATAATATTGGTCTGTATCAGGTAAGTAGTGCTTTTGAGAGAGCTTGGACTCCAGATAATCGTATTACTGATATTCCAGCTATTAATGCTACTAACCTTGCGGCTAACGGTATTAACACAGACCGTTTCTTAAGAGAGTCAGATTTCTTGAGATTGCGTTTCCTTCAATTCGGTTATAATTTGCCTCAGTCGTTAGTTGAGAAATCTTTCATTAATTCTGCGAGAATTTATGCTAATGCTGAGAATCTATTGACATTCACTAAATGGAGAGGTAGTGACCCAGAAAGACCTAGCAATATCGACCAAAACAGATATCCTACATCACGAATAGTTTCACTAGGTGTTGATATTAATTTTTAAAAAAAGAAAAAGATGAAAAAAATAGTAACATTAATTGCAGCGGTAGCCCTCACATTTGCTTGTGAGGACGCTACTGAAATTATACAGCCAGGAGAACTTCTGGCAGCTAATGCCTTTGCAAATGTCGACGATTTGAAGACAGGTGTTTTAGGTGTTTACTCTGGTGTTAACACTGATAACGAAATTGCATTCACAGCAATTTTTACAGATGAAGCAGCCGCTGGCCGTGTAGGTGGTAGTGGTGGATCATTGCACCAATATAACCTGAATGAGACGACAGATATTGTCAGTACCATATGGGTAAATAATTATGGGGCAATTTTGGATGCAAACGTTCTTTTAGACGCTGCAGAAAACATTGAGCCAGCTGATGCTGATGAGCAAGCTTTATATAATGAAGCGATAGCTGAAGCTTTAACCATCAGAGCCTATGCTCATAGTAAATTGTTGAGCTATTTCGCAGAAGACTTAGCAGATAACTCATCATTAGGAGTTATTAACTTGGATTTCGTTCCTGCCCAAACTACTGTTCTACCTAGAAATACAGTCGGAGAAACTTTGGAATTCATTTATAATGACCTGCAGCAAGCCGAAGATTTATTCGTTTCCGCAGGAACGACTGCGAGTCAAACGTTCATTGACGCTCGATTTGTAAGAGCACTTAGAGCTAGAATGGCACTATATAATAGAGATTACCCAACTGCGGTAGCGGCAGCCAACTCTGTATTAGCAGACTATACATTACCAGCAACGGCGAGTGAGGAAGATTATAGAGCGATCTGGCAGGATCTACCTGGATCTGGAGAAAATGAAATCATTTTCAAATTAGAGCAAACGTTGAATACGACTGCTAGACCAGGTCAAATATTCAACACTAACAGGAGCGATTTTGAAGGGGCAGTTAATTATGAGATGAGCCGTAACCTGTTTAACTCGTTACAAGCAGATTTTGACGCTTTCGGCGATATTAGAAGACCTGTCTTTATTGACCCAACTTCTGTAATTTCTGATGATTATGACAGTGAACTTGATCCACGTAATGCAGATGTACTTGTTGTAGATAAGTATCCTGGTGACCCAACCCTAAACGGTTTGATAGCTGGTTATACGAACGACCTTAAAGTAATGAGAGTTGTTGAGATGCATTTTATACTTGCTGAAGCAGCAGCGAATGCAAGCAACTTTGTGGAAGTAGGGCGACAGTTGAAGATAATTCAAGATGCAAGATATACAACTCAAACTGCGGCTCCTGCATATACAACGCAGCAACAAGCTTTTGCAGGTATCTTGGAAGAACGTAAAATTGAATTGTTTGCAGAAGGTCATCGTTACATCGATATCAAAAGAATTGGTGAATTAGCTAACCAAGGGTATGACAGAAATGAAACCGATTGTACCCTTTACCCATCATCAGTTTGTGATTTACCTTTCAGTGATTTCCGTTTGAACGCATTACCAATTCCTCTAAATGAAACTAGAGTGAATACAACAATTCAACAAAATCCTGGATATTAATTTTAAAAATTAAAAAAATGAGAAAACTTATAATTTTTGGATTAACTGCAGTCATGGCTGTAGTATCCTGTGATAATGAAGATGTAGATGTTATATACGATGGAAGCAATAGGGAGACTTTACTTAGTTTTGAAGTAACAACAGTAGATCTACCTATTACGATTAACTCTGATGGAGCGGTAACTATTCCTGTTGAAGCTTCTTCTCTTTCAGATGTAGATCGCACCTATAATGTATCAATTGTTGATGAAGCTACTGATGTAGTGGCTGGATCAGTATCAGTTCCCAACACGGTTACTATACCAGCTGGGTCTTATGAAGGTGATTTAACGATTACTGGTACAGACATAAACGGAGACGTTGAGGTAGATGCTCGTCCATTAGTTTTGGAATTAAGTTCACCTAATGCAGCTGATAATTTCACAAATCAACGTGTAACCGTCAATGTATTTCAAGTTTGTCCTGTAGACAACACGGCTTTCACTGGTGATTATCAACTTACACAATTGAGTGGCGGCTATTTTGCACCACCAAATAGTACTGTATTTGAGCCAGGTGAAATTATCACACTTACGAATGCCGATAACAACCTTCAAAGACAATTTGTATCTGATTATGCACCGTTTAATGCTTTTCCTGACCGTACTTACAGAATGAATTTTGTTTGTAACAAAATTCGATTTGTGGATCAGGGAACTGGAAATGGTTGTAGTGTTCAATTGTTTTTAGGTCCAACGACTGATCCTGCAGTTGATTTCAGTGAATATGATCCTAATGATGATTCTCAATTCACCATATCATTGCGCCAAGATACTACCGAAGACTGTGGTCCTGGAAATACAGCGACAATACTAGCAACTAAGGTTTAGCAAATCTTTTAATGTTTATCCAAAACCCGTCTAGAACTTCTAGACGGGTTTTTTGTTGGTAGAAACTTTTGATAGTTCGTTTATCTTTGCCTTATGGAATCAAAACAACAAATTCACGGTCTTAGGCCGATTTTGGAAGCTATAGAAAGTGGAGAAGAAATCTCAAAGATTTACTTTCTGAAGGAAGGAAATGGAGTGCTATTCAATCAGCTGAAGTTTGCTGCTAAAAAAGCAGGGATAGTGACATCCTTTGTTCCAGAAGAAAAGCTTTATAAACTTACTAAGGAAAATCATCAAGGTGCCGTAGCGGTCCTTTCCCCTATTTCCTACCAAAATCTTCAGGAAGTTTTAGAAGCTACCGATCTGGAAACAAATCCCGTATTTCTATTACTTGACGGTATCACAGACGTTGGTAATTTTGGTGCCATTATTCGTACGGCAGAATGCACTGGTGTATCTGCAATTATATTGTCTGAAAAAGGATCAGCTCCTGTTAATGGAGTGGTTGTAAAAACAAGCGCTGGTGCAGTTTTCAACATCCCAATGAGCAAGGTGAATCACCTTAAGGATGCGATATACCTAATGCAAGCTTATGGAATAGCCACTATTGGGGCTTCTGAAAAAGCCGTAAAATCGATTTTTGATACTGAGCTTAAAAAACCTATTGCCATAGTAATGGGTTCTGAAGATCGAGGTATCAATCCTTCTACCCTAAAAACATTAGATGATACTTTTAAATTACCTATGCTAGGTAAGATAGCGTCTCTAAATGTATCTGTAGCATGTGGAGCGATGTTGTATGAAGCGGTGCGTCAAAGACAATAGACCTACTCTTCTTCATCAACAGGAATCGGTGAGAAGTTTCCATCTTCATCAAATTGTTGCAGGAACCAATCTTCCTCATCCGATAATACTTTCTGATTCACCTTTGCAAAAGGCTTTTCTTTCGGGATGTTTACCTTTAGAAATATGGCAAGTATCAAACCGGCAACGGCACCGCTTAAATGACCTTCCCAAGACATATTGGGTTTGATAGGCAGCATGTACCACACAAGGCTACCATACAAAAAAACGACAATCAAACTGGCGGCAATTTGGCGGTAGTTATTGAGAAATATTCCTTTGAAGAAAATGAAACTGGCTAAAAAGTAAACGATACCGCTAGCACCTATATGGTATGAATCTCTACCGATGAGCCATGTCAATATACCGCTCATCAAAATCCCATATATAAGCACTTTAGAACTCCACTTATAATAGAATAGACTCAGGAAAAATAATAGTACGGCGATAGGCGCAGTATTACTCCATAGATGGGAAAAACCTGAATGAATGAACGGACTTGTAAAAACACCAAGGATACCTTCCAGAGTTCTAGGCCGAAGACCGTATTTTGTAAAATCTGTATGGAATCGCATCTCGATCCAGAATGCAAGCCACATCAGGAACACGAATATGATAGGCTTCATCAACCACTTCATCTCAAATGTGGATACATTGTTGTTCATAGATCTGTGAAATCAATAACCTAGCCTTTGTGACAAGAGCCGTAATATTGTCATAGGAACATATACCATTATAAGAAACCATCGTATCATGACACAAATACCTTTAGCGGAACGAATACGACCTACTAATCTCACAGAATACTTAAGCCAATCGCACCTTGTCGGTGAAAAGGGTGCGTTAAGAAATCATATTCTCAATGGTACCATTCCTTCCTTTATTTTATGGGGACCACCTGGTACGGGTAAAACAACACTGGCAGAAATAATAGCGCAAGAATCCCAACGACCTTTTTATAAGCTTAGCGCAATCAATAGTGGCGTTAAAGACATACGAGAGGTAATTGATAAAGCTAAAAATGCTGGTGGAATATTTACCCAAAAGAATCCGATTTTATTTATAGACGAGATCCACAGGTTTAGTAAATCGCAACAAGATTCGCTACTAGGTGCTGTAGAACGCGGCTGGATTACATTAATAGGTGCAACTACCGAAAACCCAAGTTTTGAGGTGATTCCTGCTCTGTTGAGCCGCTGTCAGGTTTACGTGCTTGATGCCTTCTCTAAAGATGAACTGGTTCAACTACTTCATCGAGCGTTGACCACAGACAAATACCTTAAGGAAAAACAGATCGAGCTCCAAGAAACAGATGCACTTTTGAGAATTAGTGGTGGTGATGCCCGTAAACTCCTTAATATTTTTGAGCTGGTTATCAACTCCCAAAACGATCCAATGATCACCATTACCAACGAAATGGTACTGGATCAAGTGAGTTCCAATCCTGCCAGATATGACAAAACCGGTGAGCAACACTATGATATCATAAGTGCATTCATAAAAAGCATAAGAGGTAGCGATCCTAACGCATCTGTATACTGGCTCGCTAGAATGATAGAAGGTGGAGAAGATCTCAAATTTATTGCACGACGCATGTTGATCCTGGCCAGCGAGGATATTGGAAATGCCAATCCTACAGCACTAATAATGGCTAACAATACCTTTCAAGCCGTGAGTACTATAGGCTATCCAGAATCGAGAATCATATTAAGTCAATGCGCCATTTATCTTGCAACTAGCATCAAAAGCAATGCCTCCTATCTCGCCATTGGGAATGCACAAAAAATAGTGAAGCAAACTGGTGATTTATCGGTTCCATTAGGTTTGCGTAATTCACAAACTAAATTGATGAAAGAATTGGGCTACGGCGATGACTACAAATACGCTCACGACTTCAGTGGCAACTTTGCCTTCAATGAATTTTTGCCTAAAGAAATTAGCGGCACTACCCTGTTTGAACCAGGAAACAATCCAAGAGAGAAATCACAGCGAGAATTTCTGGAAAAACGCTGGGGCAAACATTACAATTACGGCAGCAGCAAGGAGTGAATCTGCTTAAGATCACTTACCGCGATCTCATCATGGGTATGATGAGCGGTATCTGTGAACCAAATGGTACGCAAACCGATCTTGCGAGCGCCCAAAATATCTGCCTCATGGCTATCTCCTATCATTACGCTGTTGCCGATGGTTGCACCTGTATCTTTCAAAGCGCGCTCAAAAATAGCTGGATCCGGTTTTTTCACACCAGCCGTTTCAGCTGTGAGCACATATTTAAAATAAGGCGATAGCCCAGAGTTCTGCATTTTTCTTGCTTGAACCTCATCAAAGCCATTGGTGATGATGTGCAACTCAAATTGATCCTTAAGGGTGTCTAACAACGGCGTACAATTGGGAAACAAATGATTATGATTAGGCAAGTACTCCAGATACATATCTGCCATTTTGTTGATGTGATCGTCTGCCACACTAAAATCACAGGCATCAAAAGTATCCTTGAGTCTGCGGTACCTCAACTCTTCTTTGGACATCTCGCTTTCGCGAAAGCGTTTCCAATATTGCAAATTCAAAGGCTGGTACACCTCGATAAACTTTTCGAGATCCAGGCCTATCTGTTCTTCTTCAAAGATCTGTGCATAGGCCATTTTGCTGTTTCGGTCAAAATCCCACAAAGTGTGATCCAGATCAAAAAAAACGTGCTTGATTCCCTTAAAGTTACTCATCTATTATAGATTCTAATATTTCCAACGCGTGACTCTTGATGTCACGGTCAAAATGTTCATAATGAAACTGTACGATAAAGTTTCCATGCACGTTGTCGACCACTTCCTGTATTTCTTTCAATATGGATTGCTGGCCACTGCGCGTTTGCAATGCCATCGTGTTATAATGCAAACAATACGGATGGATAAGCAAAGGCGTTTGCACCTCATAATCCAGATCATAGAAATAAAAAGGCAGGCTTGTGGAGGCTCTAAAACCAGGCTCTGCCACATAACCCATGCTATAATCCTCCATGGTTTTTGTATCTACCAGCAGCTTGTAGTGTCCTGGCATACTTATTTTGGAATTTGCCGCCATGGTGTGCTGTAATGGTCTTTTTACCAGTTCCTCAAAGCGTTTTTCTTCTTGATACACATCATCACTGGATGTGTTTGATGAGAAGCGTAAACCTACTTTTACATAGTCTGCAATATGTTTGATCGCCTCAACATAGCTTTTGCTCTTGTAGGTAACACCTGTGTTGAAATCATTATAATTCCCCAAATGGAAGAAGAAAACCATGTCCGCACGATTTTTTCTATCTCGAGACCTATCAAACCTTATTTTCTTGATAGGTACCAGGATATCATCACTGTTGTCATAGGGATCTTCGCGTAAATTGAGCAAGGTTTTGATCTGCTTCCAGGCGCGGTTGAGTCGTAAATTGCGCACGTGTCGTGAGAAAAGGGTCGCATTGACAATAAGTCCTCTTTTTCTGTATTTATTGAAGGTAGCTACTTCTATGGCGACAGTTCTTTTGGGAGTTCGCTTTCGCGAAAGCGATTTAAAATCCTGCTTCAACACTACTTGAGAAAATTTCTTGATCCAAAGATCTATGAGCGGCTCTCGCAAAAAATCATACTTATAGGCGATACTCTCGTAAGGACTGTATCTTCCCAAATCATCTTTTACCTGCGGGAAATATTCCTCATACCTTGTGATAAGGTAAAACGATGCCGCAAAAATATCGAAAGGAACATCGCTCCTTTCTGGTGCCTGGAAAAATGCCGGTAAATCATCCCATTGTATAATGTCGATGTCATGATCGTCAATACCGTGCTCGCTTAATAAACCATTAGACCAGATAAAAGTTTCCTCACCTAATGGTTTGTCTCCATAAGAAAATTTAGTTCCCTCATGACCCACAAACACGTTGAGCTCTCCAGTGATCTCATACTCCACTTCCAACATCCTGCGGAAGATGTGCTTGAAAATATATTGCTTTCTAGAAGTTAGGTCAGGACAATAAATGAGTATCATAGGAGCTGGTTATCTGCAAAGCTATAGTAGTTTTCTTGCGTAACGATCAAATGATCCAATACTTTTATGTCGAGTGTATCACCAGCCGTTTTGATCTTGCGCGTGATATCTTGATCTGGTTTACTGGGCTTGAGCGTGCCGCTGGGATGATTGTGTGCGATTATAATGGCCACGGCACCAGCAGCTATGGCTTGCTTAAACAACAACCGATGATCTACATGGGTTGCGGTGATGCCGCCTTTGCTTACCTGATGTTTCTCCAAAACTTTATTACTGTTGTCCAGCAACAATACCCAGAACTCTTCATGAGGTAGCTCGCCTATAATGGGCTGCAATACCTTGAACGCGTCTTGCGAGGATGTGATCTTGACTACTTGGGCAGGCATCTCCATAGCCCTGCGTCTTCCTAGTTCCATGGCTGCAGCGATGGTAATGGCTTTAGCCTCTCCTATTCCTTTATGAACCATGAGCTCTTTGAGCGTCTTCTTCCCTAACTGTTGCAGTGACTGTCCTGCATCGCTCAAGATGTTTCTGCTCAACTCTACAGCACTCATAGAAACGGTCCCGCTACCCAAAAGAATCGCAAGAAGCTCTGCATCTGTCAAGCTCCTGCTGCCTTGTTGTAGCAATTTTTCTCTAGGGCGATCACTTTCTGACCAGTCCTTTATGGATATGTAAGATCGCGGTGTCGCCATATCTTAATGACCTATCTTGTGAAGACTGGTTCGTTCTCCTTAACGGTATCCTTCTCGCTGTATTTATAATCGTCTCCACTAAATTTCAAAATGTCTTCCAGGCTATTGGCCTTTTGTTCCACAAGAAATCTTGCCATCGTTCCTCTGGCTTTTTTGGCATAAAAAGCGATCACTTTAAGTTTACCATTTTTATAATCCTTGAAAATGGGACTTATAAGCTTGCCTTTCTGATTCTTCTTATCAACTGCCTTGAAATATTCATTGCTGGCTAGGTTTACCAGCAATTCATCATCTTCCATCTCATCATTAAGGCGTGGTGTAATTTTGTCTTTCCAGAATTCGTAGAGATCTTTATTTCGTTCTATGGGAAGCTTGGTTCCCATTTCCAAACGATAAGGTTGCAGCAGGTCCAAAGGTCTCAACACTCCATACATACCAGATAGAATTCTAATACGATCTTGCGCAGCGTCTAAAAGTTGGGTATCTAAAGAGTAGGCGTCAAATCCAGAATACACGTCACCTGCAAAGGCATAAATCGCAGGCCTCGCAACAGATTTGTCATGTTCTTCCTTAAAATCCTTGTATCGCTGGTAATTGAGATCTGCTAGATTTTCAGAAATACCCATAAGATCCTGAATGTCTTTTTTGGACTGACGCTCCAGCTTGGCGTTGATCTGTACCGCTTCTTCTACAAAAACAGGTTGAGTTCCTCTTGTTGTAGGAAGCTTTGTTTCATAATCCAAAGTTTTTGCTGGCGAAAGTAGAATCTTCATAGAAATGTTTTAAACCTCTAAAATAAGGATTGAAGGCCAAAAAATAACTACACTATTCTGCTAGTTTGAATTACTATAAGTGCGCATGACTGGCATAACTGCGCCATTTTTCAATGCAGGCTGCCATATCTTCTGGAATATCACTTGAGAAACTCATCCATTCCTTAGTAACTGGATGTTCAAAGCCTAATGTTTTGGCGTGTAGCGCCTGTCTGGGCAGCACTTTAAAACAGTTATCTACAAACTGTTTGTATTTGGTAAAGTTGGTCCCTTTTAAAATGCGATCACCACCATAACGCTCATCATTAAACAAGGTATGACCTATATGCTTGAGGTGTACCCTAATCTGGTGCGTGCGACCCGTTTCCAGTTTACATTTAATGACAGAAACATATCCCAAATCCTCGAGGACCTCATAATGCGTTACCGCAGGTTTCCCTTTATCGCTATCATCGCCTTCCCAGACGGTGTTCTGTAATCTGTTTTTAGGATGCCTGCCTATGTTACCTTCGACTGTTCCCTTTGGTTCTACAAAGTTTCCCCAAGCGATGGCCACATATTCACGCTCACTGGTTTTGGCAGCAAACTGGGCTGATAAGTAAGACATGGCGTGTTCTGTCTTGGCAACCACTAACAAGCCACTGGTGTCCTTGTCAATCCTGTGGACCAAACCTGGACGTTCACTTGAATTATTGGGTAAGTTCTCAAAGTGATAAATAAGTGCATTGATCAAAGTACCTGAATAATTACCGTGACCTGGATGAACCACCATTCCTGCTGGTTTGTTGACTACAACAAGTGTGTCATCTTCATAAACAATATCTAACGGTATATTTTCTGCCACCAGCAGGTTCTCGTGCGGTGGATGATTCAATAGTACCTTGATATCGTCCTCTGGTTTTACCTTATAATTGGATTTTACAATATCGCCGTTGACCCTTACAGATCCGTCCTTGATCGCACTCTGGATTTTATTGCGTGTGGAATTCTCGATAAAATTCATCAAGAATTTATCAATCCTTAAAGGTACCTGACCAGCACTCGCAACAAAATGGTAATGTTCATGGAGATTATCCTCATCCATGTCCTCATCATAGCTATTAAGCATCATCTTCAACAGCTTCTACATCGATATTCTCATCTTCGATATCCTGAGATTCTTCTTCATATTCCTGACCTTCTCTAGTTCCATCGCCTAGGACCAGATCAATGACTGATGCCTTGCGCAGCTGCGTTCCAGATTCTAGATTCTCACCTTTATGCTTGATTTCAAGCACCATATCCTTAGCGATGTTCTGTTTGTAAGTAATGTCACCTATTTTAAATCCTAGGGCTTCTAGTGTAGGTATGGCTTGACGTTTAGTTTTGAAAACTACGTTAGGCACCAACACCTTTCCATAACCAGAAGGATTGAGCTTGATGTATATCTGTCTATTTTCTTTAACAAATAAACCAGCCTTGGGATTTTGTTCGATCACTGATCTAGGTGGGAAATCAGGATTGAAGCTGGCACTGTCAATGATATGACGGCGCAGATCCAGTTCTTCCAATATTTCATCAGCCTCTGACAAACTCTTGCGGGAAAGATCTGGAACGGTGATTTGTTGACCGTGATTGGTATGCCAGTCCAGCCAGTAGAGATAACCAAAACACAAAACCACCACCAATAAGACGGCAAGCAACATTTGAACCCAAAAAGTCTTGGTAAACATGAACTGCAAAAAATTCATAAATCAGGCGTTTCATCTTGAAGCACAAGGCCTCAAATTAGGGATTAAAATAAGTCTCAAAGATAAGAATGTATGATCTAACTAAGAACGACACCTTTCGTAACTTTGTTGTACCTCTCCAATTCAAGAGTACTTTATGAGAAACATCGCAGTCATCATGGGCGGCTATTCCAGTGAGAAAGAAATTTCCATCAAGAGCGGTCACGTCATTATGGAAAATCTAGATCCTAAATTATTCAAGGGGTTTCCCATAATTATTGAAAAAAATAGATGGTTTCTCAAGACCGAAAACAACACCTATGACATTGATAAAAATGATTTTACAGTAAATGTTGATGGCGAGCGTATCAATTTTGATGCGGTTTACAATACGATACATGGTACGCCAGGCGAGGACGGTATTTTCCAGGCTTATCTGGAGCTTCTTGACATGCCGCAAACTTCTTGCGACTCCTATCAATCTGCCATTACTTTTAATAAAAGGGATTGTATTGCGGTGTTAAAACCCTGGAGCATCCATACCGGCAGGCATTTGTATCTTAATGAAGGTGAAGACGTTAATTTTGATCATATTGTAGAAGTGGTAGGTCTGCCCTGTTTTGTAAAGGCAAATCGCAGTGGTAGTAGTTTTGGCGTTTCAAAAGTCTATGAGGTTTCCGCTTTCGCGAAAGCGTTACAAACCGCATTTGCAGTGGACGATGAAATCATCATTGAATCCTTCCTGGATGGAATGGAAGTATCTGTAGGCATATATCAAATAGGTGACACCGTTCATTCTTTACCTCCAACTGAAATCGTGAGCGAAAACGACTTCTTTGACTATGAGGCAAAGTATATGGGTAAAGCCCAGGAAATCACGCCAGCACGACTCACAGAGTCTGCCACACTGGCGGTTCAAGAATTAAGCAAACGCATTTACAGCATTTTGAAATTAAAGGGAATTGCAAGGGCAGACTTCATATTCCATGAAGGAACACCGCATTTTATAGAAATCAATACCAATCCTGGGATGAGTCGCGAGAGCATCATCCCACAACAAATCAGGGCTGCAGGTAAAGAACTTAGTACCGTACTGACTGCCATTATTGAAGACACCATAAAAAACCACAAGAAATGAGAAGAGCCGTTTTCCCGGGAAGTTTTGATCCCATAACCTTAGGGCACAGCGATATCATCAATCGTGGATTGAATCTTTTTGACGAGATTATCATCGCTATAGGTATCAATGCAGACAAGAAATACATGTTTGAATTGGATCAACGTGTTGCGTTTATAGAAGAACTTTATAAAAATGAGCCTAAGATCAAGGTCATGACCTACTCAGGACTAACGGTGGACTTTTGTAAGAAACATGAAGCCAATTTCATTCTAAGAGGCCTACGCAATCCTGCCGATTTTGAATTTGAAAAAGCTATAGGCCATACCAATAGATTATTAAGCGAGATAGAAACCGTGTTTCTACTCACCAGTGTGCGTACCAGTTACATATCATCTTCCATCGTACGTGATGTGATGCGCAACAATGGTGATTACAAACTACTTGTCCCTAATACCGTAGAGAAAAAATGAGAAAAACCTATTTACTAGCCATCGCTTTTGCAGTTTTAAGTTGTAAGGACACGTCGAATGACACCAATTCAGCTACTACAACCACAGATACAGAATATCTTACTCCTTTTGAAAAAGGTAATGGCAACCAAACCGCTACCTATCAAGAATGTATTGATTTTTACCAGCAGCTGGCCGCAGGTTTTAGCACCATCACGATAGAAGAAGTGGGCAATACAGATGCCGGTAAACCACTTCACGTCGTACACTATTCCAATAAAAGCATAGATTGGGATTCTCCTAACGAGGATCGTATCAAGATCATGATCAATAATGGTATACATCCAGGAGAAAGCGATGGTATTGATGCCACCATGATGTTGATGCGAGACCTTGCCACAGGCAACTTAAAAGTAGACGACAACGTCATCTTTAGCTCTGTCGCGATTTACAACATAGGTGGTTCCCTAAACCGAAACTCTACCACAAGAACGAACCAAAACGGCCCAGAATCTTATGGTTTTAGAGGAAACGCGAGAAACTACGACCTCAATCGTGATTTTATAAAGGCAGACAGTCGCAATGCCAGAGCCTTTGCCACTGCATTCCATAAAATCAAACCAGATCTTTTTATTGACAACCATGTGAGCAATGGTGCAGACTATCAATATACCCTGACTCATCTTTTTACACAGCACAATCGATTGGGCGGAGCTGCAGGAGATTATCTGCATGACAGTCTGCAACCTACACTGGAAAAAGCGCTTGAAAAGAGATCGCTACCTATTACACCTTATGTAAACGTTTTCAATCAATCGCCAGAAGACGGCTTTAGCCAGTTTGTGGATTATCCCAGATATTCTACGGGATACACTTCGCTGTGGAACGTGCTGGGAATGATGGTAGAAACACACATGTTGAAACCCTATAAAGATAGGGTGGTGGGAACCAAGGCGATCATGGAAGAAATGATTGCCATAGGCAGCAGGGACATCAAAAAAATCAAAGAAGTTAGAAAGTCAAACTTCAAGGATTTTCAAGAGAATCCGTTTTATGCTTCCAGCTTTGAGTTGGATCAAACTAAGGCCGATACGCTTAACTTTTTGGGCTATGAAGCGATCAACGAGGTAAGTGATTTGACGGGAAACAAATTACAGACTTATGATAGGAAACAGCCATTTAGCAAGAAAACGGCTTTTCAAAACTATTTCAAGGCGACAGACTCCATTCGCGTTCCTGAATATTATGTGATCCCGCAGGGTCAATGGGAAGTGTTGGATCTATTGAGACTCAACAATGTGATCATGAAACCTCTGGAAAAGGATAGCACCTTTACGGTAGGAACCTACAAAATAGAAAGTTATGACACGGCCAGCAACGCCTATGAAGGTCACTACCCGCATAGCAATATTGTTGTTAGTGAGAAGGTTGGGAAAGTTCGCTTTCGCGAAAGCGATATCATCATACCTACGGCACAACCTGGAATCAAATACATTTTAGAAACGCTAGAGCCCGTTATGTCTGACTCTTTTTTTAAGTGGAATTTCTTCGATACGATACTACAGCAAAAAGAAGGTTACTCTGCCTATGTTTTTGAAGCTACGGCAAAAAAGATGCTGGATGAAAATGAACAACTTAAAAGAGAATTTGACTCACTCAAGCGTGCCGATGCTCGTTTTGCCGCCAGCAATGGTGCCCAGTTGTCATGGCTTCATAAAAGGTCTCCCAATTATGAACCGGCGCACCTTACGTATCCTATCTATCGATTGAATTAATCGTTGAGAAATACGTCTTTGATATTGGCATAACTCTGTTCCAGTGATTCACGAGCTTGCTCATCATTGAGCCATACGGCCTGATCAATACCTTCTTTGTCTTGTGGAACCAGTTGACCGGTATAATCGGTGGTCATGGCATACCAGTGTGTCAGTTTAAGCCTGTACTTGTTATTGCGTGAAAACACATGGTAGGTAGGCCCTATATAATTGTTGATGGAAAGATTTTCTACACCAGTTTCTTCCTCTACTTCCCGAAGAGCCGTGGCTTCCATGCTCTCGTTTTTCTCGGTCTTTCCTTTAGGCAAGTCCCATTTTCCATTACGGTGAATGAATAGGTACTCGCCTTTTTGGTTTTTTACCAGGCCGCCTGCGGCCAGTACGAGTGGTATTTTTTTGTGCAAACGTTTGAGCAGCTTGTCTTCATTCTTAGAGTAAAGTAAAGGTCGCTCCACTTTATTTTTCTTGATGGCCTTGATCAACTTTTTGAAATTGACCGTTTTGAGATTGAAAGCATCATGATCAGGAAAAAGATCCCTGTCAGAGGTCACGATAACCGCGATGTCTTTGACAAAAACTTTATACATTTGCGGCATGGTCAGAGATAAAAACGTTGGGATAAAAACTGCTGAATTGCTGTTGCAAATAAAGGCAATAAAATTACAACCACAAAAACCTTTCACA
The DNA here is from genome assembly GCF_001413925.1 of Nonlabens sp. YIK11. NCBI lineage: Bacteria > Pseudomonadati > Bacteroidota > Flavobacteriia > Flavobacteriales > Flavobacteriaceae > Nonlabens > Nonlabens sp. YIK11. Next base: position 1,326,364 of record NZ_LBMJ01000001.1, on the reverse strand, counting down.
TGGGCCAGTGGTTGGAAATCTCCTATCTACTGTGACAATCGCATCACGCTCTCCTATCCTAGCGTTCGCAATTATCTTAGAGAACATCTAGCTTCCCAAATTGAACACCTTTACGGCAAACCAGATGTGATCGCTGGTGTTGCCACAGGCGCCATAGGTATAGGTATGCTGGTAGCAGATTATATGAACCTACCTTTTATCTATGTACGGCCAGAAGCAAAAAAACACGGTCGTCAAAATCAGGTAGAAGGGCAACTTAATAAAGGGCAAAAGGTTGTGATCGTAGAGGATCTGATCAGTACTGGAATGAGCAGCCTTAATGCTGCCACCGCTTTAAAAGATGCTGGTGCAGAAATTAAAGGCATGGTCGCTCTTTTCTCCTATGGATTTGACTTTGCTGTTCAAAACTTTGAAGATGCCCGTATGGAACTCACGGTTTTGAGCGACTACAACCACTTGATAGAAGTAGCTACCAAACAAGGTCACTTTGACAGTAAGACTCTTGAATTACTCACCAGCTGGAGAAAAGATCCCAGCAACTGGAACAACAGTAACTCCTAATTATGAATCTAGAAAGCCGTGTTGCCAAAACACAAAAATCACCAGAAGAACTTTATAATTTTCTGACCCAAGTAGAGAATTTCAAACACCTCTTGCCTGATGATGCAAAATTTGAACTGTTAGGAGAAGACAAATTCCTGTTTGGCCTCAAAGGCATGCCAGAAATTAAGCTAACACTTAAAGAATCTACTCCATATTCAAAGGTTGTACTGGGTTCACTAAGTGATAAATTGTCGTTCACATTAACGGCAGACATTGAAGAAGATCCTCAAGGTGCCGCAGCACAACTGTTTTTTCAAGGAGATTTTAATGCCATGATGGCAATGATGATCAAAGGACCTATCAATAAGTTCTTGGAGCAACTTGCTAACGGTATCGAGAAACTCTAGTAGATCCAGAAGACTTCCTTTAGTCCGTAGGTTTTTTCAGTTCCTTTGACGGATAGTCTTAGTTTACCATCTGGGGTCACACCTTGAACTAGTGCTTCGAATACCTCATTTTGACATTGAAACGTCGTCTTGCGACCCAATTTGAAAAGTAGCGATTCATATCTATCGATAGATTCCTGTGGCGATTGAATACTATTTTCCAAAAAAGTCATAAAGTCGATAAGCAAACCTTCCAGATCCCAAGATTTACCAGTGATCTGTTTTAGGGAAATTGCCTTAGGCAGCTCCTGAAAATCTGTTTGATTGATGTTTAAACCTATACCTATGATGGTCGCCTGGCGCTTGCCATTTTGTAAGATGTTTTCGATTAGAATCCCGCCTAGCTTATGATTTACTGACAGGATGTCGTTGGGCCATTTTATAACTGCCTGTATTTGTAATTTTTGACGCAACCACTCTACTACTGTAACGGCCACCCATTTATTGATTTCAAAATCTGTTAAACCATCAAGTAGATCAGATATCAATATACTGAATGTCAGGTTTTTACGTGGTTCTGAAAGCCACTTTGCTCCCATTTGACCTTTGCCGGCCATCTGGTGGTTTGTATATAGCGTGGTGAGTTGTGGCGGTTCGCTTTCGCGAAAGCGAACTTTCAAATCCTCGTTAGTGGACTCAGTGGCATGTATTTTGACTAATTGAAAGGACACAAATAGGATAAGTTTGAAGGACCTTATTTTCAAGGACATTCAAAAAAAGAATAAATTTGTGGATACAAAAAATTTTTAATGATTAAAGAAAATGTTTCTACCGATGCTCTTATCTCGCAAATCGTTGCTGGGATTGAAGATGTAAAGGGAAATGATATCACGATACTAGACTTGAGAGAAATTGAAAATACGGTAACCAGCTATTTCATTATCTGCAATGGTACCTCAAATACTCAAGTAAACGCCATAGTAAATTCAGTACAACGGAAGGTAAGCAAGCAACTTCAGGAAAATGCCTGGCATGTTGAAGGTGCGTCTCAAGGTGAATGGGTGCTTATGGATTATGTCGATGTAGTGGTTCATGTTTTTCAAAAACAAATACGTGAATACTATGATCTGGAAGGATTGTGGGGCGATGCCGTTACCACGAATATTGAGAGTACTTACTAATTTCAAAAAAACTTAATGTCTCAGGATAATAATAGTAACCCAAAAAATAAGGCGCCTAAAAAAATGGGCTCGCCACTTAATCAAAAACCTAAGTTCAGTATATGGTGGGTCGTGGTACCCATCATATTGCTTTTTCTAGGCTATAATTTTGTTTCTAGCCAGTTGACGGCGCCGCAAGTAACTACTCCTAATGATTTCTTTGAATATCTGGAGAATGGTGAAGTGAGTAAGGTGGTAGTTGTCAAAAACAGAAGTATTGCTAGAGTCTTTCTTACCCAAGAAGCCTTGAAACTTCAAAAACACAGCAAAGCCATTAAAGACGGTGTTTTAGCTGGTGGTGATATTCCACAATACAGTGTTGAATATGGGGATCTTGAAATTTTTGAGCGCAAGATTGATGAAATCATTGCAGAAAAAGATTTATCAACCACTTTAAAATTTGATGCGGAAGATGATGGTCTATGGAGCTTGTTGATCAACGTGCTGCCTTTCATCATCATTATAGGTATCTGGATATTCTTAATGCGACGCATGTCTGGCGGTGCTGGTGGTGGCGCTGGTGGACAGATATTCAACATAGGGAAATCCAAGGCAAAACTTTTTGATCAAAAAACCGATGTAAAGACGACATTTAAAGATGTTGCTGGACTGGAAGGTGCCAAAGAAGAAGTTCAAGAAATTGTTGACTTCCTTAAAAATCCGGAAAAATACACCAGTCTAGGTGGTAAGATTCCTAAAGGTGCGCTTCTTATAGGTTCCCCAGGAACCGGTAAAACATTGCTGGCCAAAGCAGTCGCTGGTGAGGCAAAAGTTCCATTCTTCTCATTGAGTGGTTCTGATTTTGTCGAGATGTTTGTAGGTGTAGGTGCCAGTCGTGTACGTGACCTATTCAAGCAGGCAAAAGAGAAAAGTCCTGCCATCATTTTTATCGATGAGATTGACGCCATAGGTCGTGCTCGTGGAAAATCCAATTTCTCTGGGTCAAACGACGAGAGAGAAAACACGTTGAACCAGCTGTTGACTGAGATGGATGGTTTTGGAACCAATACCAACGTGATTGTTCTTGCAGCAACAAACCGTGGTGATATTCTAGACAAAGCGTTAATGCGCGCTGGACGTTTTGACCGTCAGATCTATGTAGATCTTCCAGACGTACGTGAACGTGAAGAAATTTTTGAAGTACACTTGAGACCTATCAAAAAGGTTGCTAACGAACTTGATATCGAATTTTTAGCAAGACAAACGCCTGGATTTAGTGGTGCAGACATTGCAAACGTTTGTAATGAAGCGGCACTTATCGCAGCACGTAAAGGAAAGAAAGCAGTTGACAAGCAAGACTTCCTAGATGCGGTAGACCGTATTGTAGGTGGACTTGAGAAAAAGAACAAACTGATCACACCTAGTGAGAAGAAAACGATCGCCTATCACGAGGCTGGACATGCTACAGTAAGCTGGATGACAGAGCATGCGGCACCGTTAGTAAAAGTAACCATCGTACCTAGAGGTCAATCATTGGGAGCTGCTTGGTATCTACCTGAAGAACGTCAGATCGTGAGACCAGAGCAAATGCTTGATGAAATGTGTGCTACAATGGGTGGTCGCGCAGCTGAAAAAGTCATTTTTGACAATATTTCTACTGGTGCGTTGAGTGACCTTGAAAAGGTAACTAAACAAGCTCGTGCCATGGTAACCATCTATGGTCTAAATGAAAAAGTAGGTAATATTACCTATTACGATTCTAGCGGTCAACAAGAATACAATATGACCAAACCTTATAGCGAGGCTACTGCGGTCACTATTGACGAGGAAATATCAAAGATCATTGAAGCGCAATATCAACGAGCGATCAAATTATTGACAGATAATAAGGATAAATTGACGGAGCTTGCAGAGTTACTTCTTGAGAAAGAGGTGATTTTCAAAGATGATCTTGAAAAGATTTTCGGTAAACGTGCTTTTGTAAAAGAAGAGCCCATAGCCTTAAAGTCCTCAAGTCGTTCTATCGCTGCACCAGAAACTACTGAAGTAACTGACGTAAGCGAGGAAGAATAGTTTGTCTTCCATAAATAAGTAGCTATATTTACATTAATCTGCTATTATAGGTAAGATCAACAATGGGCATATTCAAAAAAATCTTCAGGAAGGTTTCCGTTACCAGTGAATCTGGGCGGTCAACCGCTGAACGATCGAAATATATGCCAGAGGAAAAACTACCTCTAGATGAGCAGTTTATACATAATTTCTCTAGACAAGGCGGTCGTTTTTTATATGCCGTTGATGAGAATGAAGTACAGCAACATTTTGAGGATATCCTTGTAGAACACGACTTTTTTGAAACACCTGTTTTTTGCTATGACGAGCAATTGAAGGAACGTTTCAACGGTTTTAATCTAGATTTTAATCAGCATTTGCGAGAAAGTAGTTTTTTTCTAAGCACTTGCGAATACATCATTGCTGACAATGGTGCGATATTATTTTCTTCAAACCAGATCAAAGAGAATAAACCCAAACAACTGCCAGATACTTTTGTAGTCTTAGCAAGTACAAGTCAAATTGTAGAATCTATAGGTGAAGGATTGAGAGGCATCAAACACCACAATAGCAGAGGTTCTATTCCAACAAATATTACCACTCTAAAAAACTTCCAAGATCAAAGCCTGACCAAAGAGAAAGAAAAAGATCTCATGAATTATGGAGTACCTAACAAACGTCTTTATCTCATCCTATTAGAAGACTTGTAGCATGAGAGAATTGTTAGTTAGATCCATGTCGGGAATCATTTATGTCTCGTTGGTGGTCATTAGTGCGCTATACGCACCAGAATGGGTTTTTACGTTACTGTTTTGCATTTTTGCCTTTATATGTTTGGTAGAATTGATGCCCATGATACGTTTAAGGCAATGGGTCATTTATCCTATGCTACCATTAGCCTATTACTTTATTGTATGGAAAGGTGTCCCCATCAATTTCATTTACCTACTGCTTATCGCTACCCTATTAGTAAACATCTACTTGATAAGGGATTTAGTATTAGTAGACCGTATCGCACTTTTCAATACCAAAAAGCACATTATAGCTCTTTTGTATCTCATAGGATCTAGTTTGTTCCTAGCCTTGCTTCCCAACATTGTGGAAACCTATCGCCCAGAATTACTCATTGGAATTTTTGCCATTATCTGGACGAATGACAGCTTTGCCTATATCTCAGGTAGATTGTTGGGAAAGCACAAATTGATGAAACGTATATCTCCCAAAAAAACGATTGAAGGCTTTATAGGTGGTTTAGTCATGGCCATTGTTGCGGGAATTGCACTGCACTACTATTTAGTTTCTACCGGTATCGACGACTATTCTGTTTATGATTGGGCCATTATTGCTTTTGTGGTTGCGTTTTTTGGCACCATAGGCGATTTGATACAATCAAAAATCAAAAGACAGGCTGCAGTCAAGGATAGCGGTAGCATCATGCCAGGGCATGGTGGTATATTTGATCGTATGGACAGCATTATCTTTGCAGCACCTTTTGCATATCTCACTTTTTTAATCATCAATCATGTTTCATAAAGAAGGTACACCATCCATAATTATCGCCATCATTGTATCTGCAATATTGGTGGGCGTCGCATTTAGCGTTCCCATGCCTATATGGTTGCATTTTTTGCTGGTTGGGCTTGCCATTTTTGTCATTGTCATCATCCTTCAATTTTTTAGGAACCCAAAGAGAAAAACCATTCTAGATGATGCCACCATCGTGTCACCAGTAGATGGTAAGGTGGTCGTGATTGAAAAGGTTACAGAAAACGAATATTTCAAGGATGAACGTATCATGATTTCTGTATTCATGTCGCCTATTAATGTACATGTGACCAGATATCCTATAGGTGGTAAAGTGGCGTTCTCAAAATACCATCCTGGAAAATACCTGGTAGCATGGCACCCTAAGGCTAGTGAAGAAAATGAGCGCACCACGGTAGTAGTAGAACATAAAAACACCATACAGATCATGTACCGACAAATTGCAGGTGCTTTGGCTAAGCGGATCGTGAACTATGCTGTAGAAAATGAGGAAGTTGTCCAAGGATCTGACAGCGGATTCATTAAATTTGGTTCCAGAGTTGATGTTTACTTGCCACTTGATGCCAATATCAAGGTAGAATTGAACCAAAAAGTACGTGGTGGCGAGTCGATCCTTGCAAATTTTTAATGACCGAAGAAGAACTAGATAAAGAATTTGAAGCCGCTTTCGCGAAAGCGAGCTCTCAAGAGCAGTCTGAGGTACCTCTTGAACTGCAGTTACATCTTTATGCCTATTACAAAAGAGTCATTGACGAGCCCTATGTGAGCAATCGTAGTTTTGAGACGAACGACTTGAGGTCTGGATTTAAAATGAATGCTCTCATTCAAGTCCAGCAGCTCTCCAAAAATGAAGCGAAGGAACGCTACATTGAAATCATCAAAAAGCTTTACCCAAAGCCCTGGTAAGTAGCAGCGCTATTTACTTTTTTCTCATGATGTAGATCGCGAGTGCGATCAAACAAATCATCATCGCCCCAAAAAATATAATGATAAAATTAAATGGATTCATGATTTATGATTCTAGGGCGGTAAGGCTGGATTGAATGGTTTCGATTTTGGCAAGCGCGTCAGCCTCCTTTTTGCGTTCCATGGCTACGACCTGTTCTGGAGCACCGGCCATAAATCGCTCGTTGGATAACTTTTTCTTTACGCTCATCAAAAAGCCCTGAGCATGTTGAAGTTCTGCTTTAAGCTTCTCAATCTCGACAGCCGTATCGATATTTCCTTCCAGCGGCACAAAATATTCATTAGATCGTACGCGGTAACTGGCAGCACCAGCTACCTGATCCTCAACGATCTTTATAGACGTTATATTACCCATCTTTTTGATGAGTTCATCATAAGCGCTGGAAAGATTCTCATTATTGATGACCAAAAGATCAATTTCATTCTTAAAGCTTATCTGCTTTTCCTTACGCACTTTGCGCACTCCTGAAATAGCTTCCTTAACCAACTCTAAATCGGTAAGTAAATCTTGATAAATCGTTCCAGTTTCTGGCCAGGTATTGATACACAAGGCCTCACTAGGCTGGCGATCATGAATGCTTTGCCATATTTCTTCTGTAATAAATGGCGTGAACGGATGCATCAACCTCAGGTTATCCTCAAATAGATCAATTACTTCAGCCAAAGTTTGTGCATCAATGGGCTGCTGGTAGGCTGGTTTTATAATTTCCAGCAACCATCCACAAAAGTCGTCCCAGATCAATTTATAACTGGTCATGAGCACATCGCTGATGCGGTATTTAGAATAGTGATCCTCGATCTCTTCCATCGCCTGTGCAAACCTACTACGGTACCAGGCAATGCCTTGCGCGGCGTAATCTGGCTGCGGTAGTTGTTTGTCCACTTCCCAACCTTGTGTGAGCCTAAAGGCGTTCCACATCTTGTTGACAAAGTTTTTTCCCTGTTGGCAAAGATCCTCATCAAACATGAGGTCATTACCGGCGGCACTACTCAACAGCAATCCTACACGCACGCCATCTGCGCTGTATTCTTCCAATAACTTCAAGGCGTCTGGTGAATTACCCAGCGATTTGGACATTTTGCGACGTTGTTTATCACGTACCAGTCCCGTGAGATACACCTTATCAAAGGGCTTTTCATCCCGCAATTCATATCCAGCAACGATCATGCGCGCTACCCAGAAAAACAAAATATCTGGACCGGTTACCAAATCCCTTGTGGGATAGTAATAATTGATCTCTTCGTTCTCGGGTTCCAAAACTCCATTAAAAACGCTTATGGGCCATAACCAACTTGAGAACCAGGTGTCGAGAACATCACTCTCTTGACGTAGATCCTTTTCTGTTATGGTGTTGTTGTTAGTTCGCTTTCGCGAAAGCGAAACAGCCTCTTCCATACTACTTGCCACCACAAAATCATCTGTACCATCACCGTAGTAATAAGCAGGAATGCGTTGTCCCCAAACCAGCTGGCGTGAGATGTTCCAATCGCGCACATTTTCCATCCAATGGAAGTAGGTACTCTTGAATTTTGAAGGCAAAAGCTCAACAATATCTTCCTTAACCGCTTTGATAGCAGGCTGTGCCAGTTCTTCCATCTTTAGGAACCACTGGTCTGAAAGTCTGGGCTCAATGACTGCTTTGGTACGTTCACTAGTACCCACTTTATGAACATGGCTTTCTTTTTTGACCAAGAAACCTTTCTCTTCAAGCTCTATTGAAATTTGCTTGCGCACCTCAAACCGATCCATTCCTTCATAGTGCAAACCAAAACTGTTGAGTGTTGCATCTGCATTGAAAATATCGATGACTTCAAGATGGTGCGTTTCTCCTATCTTTTTGTCATTTTCGTCATGGGCTGGCGTGATTTTCAAACAACCAGTACCAAACTCCACATCCACATAATCGTCTGCTATTACTGGGATTTCCCTATTTACGATAGGAACAATGACCGTCTTACCGATTAAATGCGTATAACGCTCATCGGCTGGATTGACACAGACCGCGGTGTCTCCCAATATGGTTTCGGGTCTTGTTGTGGCAATGGTGACCTTATCGCTACTTCCTTTAATGGGGTATTCTAGGTAGTATAAATTCCCATTGCGCTCTTCATAGATGACTTCTTCATCACTCAAGGTTGTTTGCGCCACAGGATCCCAATTGACCATGCGGTACCCACGATAGATCAAGCCTTTGTTGTAAAGATCTATGAAGACCTTTATCACGCTGGCAGACATACCATCATCCAGTGTGAATTTTGTTCTGGACCAGTCACAACTGGCACCTAATTTTTTAAGTTGCTCGAGAATGATCCCGCCATACTCATGTGTCCACTGCCAGGCATGCTCCAAAAATTCCTCGCGAGTCAGGTCATTCTTATCAATTCCTTGTTCCTGCAGCTTTTTAACGACTTTAGCCTCTGTCGCAATGGATGCGTGATCTGTTCCAGGAACCCAACAAGCGTTATATCCCTTTAAACGAGCACGACGTATGAGTACATCCTGAATGGTATTGTTCAACATATGACCCATATGCAACACGCCAGTGACATTAGGTGGCGGTATGACTATGGTATAACTCTCTCTATCATCTGGAACTGATGTGAAAAAGTCGTTCTCCATCCAGTATTTGTACCACTTTTCTTCGGCGGTTTTAGAGTCGTATTTGGATGCTTGAGTCATGTTTGGCTTAATTATTGGAATTGAATGGCAAAAGTAATTATAACTTAAATCATAAGCCAATAAGCAGGCAATTATGAACTTTGAGTATTTTTATAAAAACAACTGGTTATGAAACCTATTTTAATTCTGATTTCGACACTATTTATTGGATACAGTTCTCTGGCACAAACTGCTGAAATGACATCTATAGAATTTGAGAACAAAGTCATTGATTACGGCTCGATTAAAAAAGGTGAAGATGGAAAACGCACTTTTGTGTTTACCAACACTGGTAATGCTCCTTTTGTGGTATCAGATATTTTCTCTTCCTGCACCTGTGATGTTATCTCTAAACCAGAAATGCCTATAGCTCCAGGTGAGAAAGGTAAAATTGTTGTGACCTACGACACTAAAAAATTGGGGCCTATCGTAAAAACTTTGACCGTCAAAGGAAACATCCCGCAAGGAATCATCCCGTTAAAATTGAAAGGTGTTGTGGTGGAGTAGCTAGATGACTGGAACCAATTCAAATTTAACTTTGAAAATGGCCTCATCTCTCTTGACGGTAAATCTGATGGTAGAATAAGGTTTTCTGAAAAATTTTTTTGAAACATTTGTCAAGCTCAAACTCGATTGGGAAACGCTGTTGACTTTAATAATCTCATCTCCTACTTTGAGACCAGCTTTATCAGCTGGAGATTCTGGCCTGACGTAGCTTATCAAAAGTTTAGGTGTAATTTTAATGACCCTTCTTCTTGAATTGGGCTGAAAACCATTGTTGCTGCTGACGTTACTGTAATTACCTTTTGAAAAGTCTGTCTTAGCATTTTCAATGGTGGTAAATACTTCTAAATCACCTTCAATCAATTCAAGTCCAGCCATGTTGTAGAAAAAACCTTCTTCTAGATTTGATTCAGGTCTTATGTACATGGACTCATTTTTGTAATCTAAAACAACTTTAAATCTGCTCAGAACCTCGCCACCTATCGAGCCCTTATAATCCTCTTGTTGATTGACATCAACATTTCGGTTGGTAAGGCTTTCCATTTCTGGTAAGGATACAGTAACCTTATTTAATTTGTGCTTACCAAGATAAACTCGGTCTACTTTAGATCTTTGTCCTTTTACCTTACCGCTCAATCCCATCCCCAGAAAATCCTCAAAACTTTTATTAGGAATTACGGCTTGTTTTAATGGAGGTAACAACCAGAGCGCATCACCATTTCCAGTATCGATTAAGGTATTCAACTCTATCTTACTACCGTTATTTTGCACTACAGATTGCAGATAAGGCTTTCGGTTTTTAATCGTTATGGGTATACGGGTAGATCGGCGTAACTTCCTTTTTATGAAAGATGGATCGCGATAAAGTTTCAAGACTTCGTTCTCATAATCTATGACTACTAGAAAATCAGCGAAGAAATCATATCCCATCAATCCATGAATGGTAACGCCCAGAAAACCCGATAAATTGATATTATCGTTAGCCATCACAAACAAGCCCGCATTCTTATTAGCGTAACCATAAGTGTCCAAAACGTTTTTATCGCTATAGTAAACATCAAACGGTTCTCGTTCACCATAACCTGAAATTTTAAGAGGTTGACCAGTCCGTAATTCAAGAGAATCAATTTCTTGCAGATTAAAAATGATGGACCTAGAGGCACCAGTATCTAGTATAAAGTTCAAAGCTGTCCCATTGACTTTTACGGGAATCACAATGAGATTTTGGGAACGAGTAAATGGAATAGTCACCTCATCAACACCGTCAGGTAAAGAAAAACCCTGCTGCCCTAGAGCAGAAAAACAGTTCAAGAAAAAGAAAACACAAACTAAAAGTCGACTCATAGTACTAAATATACGCCATCGCATTTGAGCGAGACATGCCCTATTCATACCTTTGCACTGCAAAAATAATTCCATGCCACAGATATCAGAAAAAGGAAGGTCAATGCCTTCATCTCCAGTTCGTAAACTTGTCCCATTTGCAGAAGCTGCAAAACAGCGAGGAACACACATCTACCAGCTTAACATAGGCCAGCCAGATATTAAAACGCCTAAGCAAGCCATTGATGCGGTTAGACAAAATGATATGACCATCCTTGAATATAGTCATAGTGCAGGGAACTTAACTTACAGAGAAAAGTTGATATCTCATTACAATAAATTAGGCATGGACCTTTCCATCGATGACATCATCGTTTCCACCGGTGGTAGCGAAGCGTTGTTGTTTGCCATGGGAAGCATTTGCGATTACGGCGATGAAGTCATCATTCCAGAGCCATTCTATGCCAACTATAACGGGTTTGCCACAGCTAGCGGCGTTACCGTAAAGCCTATCACAACCAGTATTGAGAATAATTTTGCATTACCATCCATAGCAGAATTTGAAAAGTTAATCACAGATAAAACCAAAGCCATTCTCATCTGTAATCCAGGAAATCCTACTGGGTATCTTTATACTCAGAAAGAAATGGATCAACTGGCTGCGCTGGTCAAAAAACATGATTTATTCCTTGTGGCAGATGAAGTCTATAGAGAATTTGCCTATGATGGACGTGAGCATTTCTCAGTCTTGAATCAAGCAGGTCTAGAAAACCACGCGATTATGATTGACAGTGTGAGCAAACGCTACAGTATGTGCGGTGCACGAATAGGCTGCATGGTTTCCAAAAATAAGGAAGTGGTAGCTGCAGCAATGAAATTTGCTCAGGCCAGATTAAGCCCACCAACATTTGCCCAAATAGCAGCAGAAGCCGCTCTTGACACCCCACAATCCTATTTTGACGACGTGATACAGGAATATATTGAGCGTCGGGACATTCTTATATCCAGCCTTAAAAAAATCGACGGTGTAGAAGTAGCAAATCCAGGTGGCGCCTTCTATTGTGTCGCTCAGTTACCAGTAGATGATACTGATAAATTTGCTCAATGGCTACTGGAATCTTTTGATTTTGAAGGCGAAACGATAATGGTGGCACCAGCAGCCGGTTTCTATAGCACACCAGGCATGGGTAAAAACCAGATCAGGATCGCATATGTACTCGAGAAAGATTCTTTGGTAAAAGCAGTAAACATCTTGGAGAAAGGACTCAAGGCCTATTTATCGTGATTGAGATTTCACATGGATACTCTTTAAAAAAGCACAATACTTTTGGTATTTCCGCTTTCGCGAAAGCGTACACCTCAATAACCACCATACAACAATTAGAAGAAGCACTCGCCTATTTTGTTGGTACGGAAAAATTCTTGTTAGGTGGCGGCAGTAATATGCTTATCCTGAATGACATTGAAAAGCCGGTCCTACAGATCAATTTAAATGGGATTGAAATAGTAAAAGAGGATGGCAATAAAGTTCATTTAAAGGTGATGGCTGGTGAAAACTGGCATGAACTGGTACTCTATTGTGTCAACAATAACTTTGCAGGAATTGAAAATCTCGCTCTCATTCCAGGAAATACAGGCACTGCTCCTATCCAGAATATAGGCGCCTATGGTGTGGAGCTAAAAGACGTTTTTGTTTCTTGTGAGGTGATGGATCTGGAAACCAGAGCCGTGAAGACCTTGACTAAAGCAGACTGTAATTTTGGCTATCGCGATTCGATTTTTAAGAACGAAGCCTTAGGCAAATTTGTGATTACCTCAGTCACACTAGAGCTAACTGATCTTGCAAAAACCAATGGTTATCAACTCAAGGTCGATTATGGTGCCATCAAGGAAGAAATGCAGCAATTGCCAGGTGAAGACACTATAGGCAAAGTCGCTCAGGCGGTCATTAATATTAGGACCAGTAAACTACCAGACCCTAAAGTGATAGGCAATAGCGGCAGTTTTTTCAAAAACCCTGTCATCGATAAAGAAACCTATCATAAACTTGTCGAATCCTTTCCAGACATGCCTAGCTATCAAGTAAATGATCAACAGGTTAAAGTACCTGCTGGATGGCTGATCGATAAATCTGGTTTTAAAGGCAAACGATATGGTGATGCAGGAGTTCATGATAGACAAGCCTTAGTATTAGTCAATCACGGCAACGCTACGGGAATGGAAATCTTGAGTGTGGCAAGAGACATTCAAAAAAACGTGAAGGAAACTTATGGAATCGTCATTGAGACTGAGGTCAACCTTATAGAGAATTAGTATAATCACAAGGTTTAATCATCGCCAAATTATTAAATTTGCATCATGGAATTACTATTGATCACATTCGGTTTGTTAGCTCTAGCGTTTGCTGGGATTGCCATTAAAATTTGGGGTAAAAAGGATGGTAAGTTCGCTGGAACATGCGCCAGCCAAAACCCATATTTAAATAAGGATGGACAAGCCTGTAGTATGTGCGGTAAACTGCCAGAAGAACAAGGTAATTGCGATACCAGCGATAAAAAAGCATAGATGGCAATAGGTTTATTCTATGTAATCCTTTTGGGTTGTGTCCTACTCAACGTTTGCTTTTACTTTTATTTTTCCAAGGTTTGCTTTTCTAATCCAGCGACTTACGATAAGAACGTCACACCAGTATCGGTGATCGTTTGTGCAAAGAATGAAGAGGAAAATTTAAGGAGACTTGTTCCTCAACTTCTTTCTCAGGATCATCCCAATTTTGAAATCATCTTGATCAATGACGCCAGTAGCGATGATACTCGGTTTGTGATAGAAGATTTTATGGCGCAACATCCACAAATTAAAATGGTAGATGTAGTCAACAACGAGACCTTTTGGGGCAATAAAAAATATGCTTTAACCCTAGGTATAAAAAAAGCAGTCAATGACCATTTAGTCTTTATTGATGCAGACTGTGAGCCAGCAAGTAACCAGTGGCTGTCTCTAATAAGCAGTCCATTGAAGAACGATACTACCATAGTTTTGGGTTACAGCGGCTATCACAAGGCCAAAAATTCCTTACTCAACGCATTGATCCGGTTTGAAACTGTTCTTGCAGCGGTTCAGTATTTGGGCTATGCCATGAGAGGCAACCCTTATATGGGCGTGGGCCGCAATCTGGCTTATACTTCAAAACAGTTTTATGATGTGAGTGGTTTCATGAGCCATATGAAAGTAATGGGTGGCGATGACGATCTTTTTGTGAATGAAGCTGCTACTGGAAACAATACTGCAGTGGTCATTGATTCAGAGGCCTTTACCATGAGCAAGCCAAAACAAGAATGGAATAAATGGTGGACCCAGAAAAAAAGACACGTCCAGACGTCAAAACTCTATAAAACCAGACACAAGCTGAGTCTTGGGCTGTTTTTCACTTCTCAGATATTCTTTTTTATAGCCACCATCTTGGGGTTCTTTTTTGGCCTTCAGTGGGAAGCTATCCTATCGCTGGTTCTAATAAGATACGTGATCGTGTGGATCGTGATGGGGAAAGGATTATCTCGCTTTCGCGAAAGCGAACTCATTCCATTCTTCCCATTATTGGAACTATTACTGGTATTTCTTCAGGCCGGTCTATTTATCTCAAACATTACCCACAAACCTAGTCGCTGGAAGTAGTCAGGTTTTAACTCTTTGAACGACTACATTATCCTTAACTTTGTTCTATGAATACAGCAGAAACAAGCGTTGCGCCACCTAAGGGAAAACCAAAATGGTTGCGCGTCAAATTGCCGGTAGGTCAGAAATATAAAGAGTTGCGCGGTGTGGTCGATAAGTACGATCTACACACGATATGTACCTCTGGAAGTTGCCCCAATATGGGCGAATGCTGGACTGAAGGTACCGCGACATTCATGATTTTAGGGAACACCTGCACACGCTCTTGTGGTTTTTGTGGTGTGAAAACCGGCAGACCAGAAGATGTCGACTGGGCAGAGCCTGAAAAAGTTGCCCGCAGCATCAAGCTCATGAATATCAAGCATGCCGTTCTTACAAGTGTGGATCGTGATGATCTCAAGGATATGGGTAGCATCATCTGGAAAGAAACCGTTGCCGCAGTGCGACGCATGAATCCTACAACTACTCTAGAAACTTTGATCCCAGATTTCCAAGGAGTGACTAGAAATATTGACCGCATCGTGGCCGCAAATCCAGAGGTGGTATCCCACAATATGGAGACCGTGAAACGACTGACTCGTGAGGTGCGCATACAGGCAAAATATGAACGTAGTCTCGAGGTGTTGAGATATTTGAAGCAAGAAGGCATCAACCGAACTAAATCAGGTATCATGCTGGGACTGGGCGAGCAAGAAAGCGAAGTCATTCAGACCATGGAAGATTTGCGAGACAATAACGTGGATGTTGTCACTATAGGACAATACCTGCAACCTTCTAAAAAGCATCTTCCTGTCAAGGAATTTATAACACCAGATCAATTCAAGAAATACGAGACTCTAGGCCTGGAAATGGGCTTTAGACACGTGGAAAGTGGCGCGCTGGTTCGCAGTTCTTACAAGGCGCACAAACATATTCTATAGATTTCCTTAAAGGTAAATTAGCACAGTTATGATACAGGTTGCCATAAATGGCTTTGGACGCATAGGCCGTACGTTTTTACGCACCACACTATTGAATCCACAAGTCAACGTTGTGGCAATCAATGATCTTGCCTCTATTGAAGTCATGGCGCACCTTTTTAAGTATGATTCTATTCATGGAGTCCTACCTAATGAAGTGACCCATGATCAGGATCATTTGATTATCGATGGCAACAAGATCAGGTTCACGCATCATTCCTCTTTAGACCAACTCCAATGGAACGGCGTTGATGTGGTCATAGAATCGACAGGCAAGTTCAAATCTGTTGCAGACCTTAACAAACATCTTACTGCAGGTGCAGGAAAAGTTATTTTGAGTGCACCAGCCGTAGACGATGCTATTAAAACGGTGGTTTTAGGAGTGAATGACCACATCCTTGAAAAATCAGACCGCATTGTTTCCAATGCCAGTTGTACGACTAATAATGCCGCGCCTATGATCAAGGTTCTCGATGAACTTTGTGGCGTCGAGCAGGCATATATCACAACGGTGCACAGCTACACGACTGACCAAAGTCTACACGATCAACCTCATAGAGATTTAAGGCGTGCCCGCGCAGCTGGACAATCCATAGTGCCTACCACTACCGGTGCCGCAAAGGCGCTTACCAAAATCTTTCCTCATTTGAGTGATGTCATAGGTGGTTGCGGTATACGTGTACCGGTTCCCAATGGCAGCCTGACAGACATGACCATCAATGTAAAGCAGGAAGTTACCATTGATCAAGTGAATGATGCTTTTATCGCTTTCGCGAAAGCGAACCCATCCACCTTTAGTTATACCGATGTACCGTTAGTTTCTATCGATATATCGGGATCTCCTTTTTCATGTATTTATGATAGTCAGATGACTTCGGTCATCGGGAAATTAGTAAAGATTATAGGCTGGTACGATAATGAAAGTGGATATTCCAACCGACTTCTAGATCTTGTGGTGAGATTAGATAGCTTGAACAAAAGTTAATAACTGCACATCTTTATCGATAAACGGATGATCTCTCGCCTAAAACAAGGGTAGATTCCGCATCTTGATTCTAACCGTTTATATTTGTTATTCAAGTTTTTGTGTGAAAAGAGTAATTTTTTTAGCAATCACCATTCTATTAAATTTTTATGGAATGGCGCAGGATACAGACAGCAGGCTATCTCAGGAAGGCCAGCAAATCGCTGTTGATGCCATGCTGGAGCGCGCAAATCTTGAACTACAAAGCAACCGTTTTGCCGAAGCCCAGAAAACACTGCAGGCCGCCATGGAAATTGCAAGTGACTCTGCCATCCATCTAAGGACACAGGTCGTTGAGGCGAACTTCTTTATATATACGGGACAATTAGACGAGGCTCAAAAAAATGTGGATCGTCTTAAAAGTCAGATACCGCTAACGTCAGATTTTTATATAGATCTACTTCTTATCCAAGCGGATATTCACATTAGAAAAAAAGAATATCTCCTAGCTGATGAGATTTTGAAGACGATCAATATTGCGTTGACAAAATCCCAGGACAGCACGAATGCACTTAAGGCTCGATACTTATCGGCTAATTTGAATTTAAGTACTGCCAACTATACGGAAGCACTAGAAATCTACAAGGATATCATTCCCAAACTACGTGAGCAAAGTTTATTCTACTTTGAGTCTAAAGCCACCTTTAACCTTGCGGAAACGAATTTTGAAAAAGGTGACTATGATAGTGCCAACGAGGTTGTGGAGCAAGCTATTTCTAAAGCAAGTAGTTATGGATTTACAGGTATATTACTTAGCTGCTATTATTTAAAAGCGTCCATTGAAAAAGGATTGGGCAACTTTGAACAAGCGGTGATATTCCTAGAGAAATATCAGCAACTTAAAGAAAGTCAATCCAACGATACCAATTCACTAGCAACCAGCGCAGCATCCATTGATAAAGTAGGTGAGCTTAAAAAAGAGCTTTTAGCAAAAGACCAACTTATAGCAGATCAAGATACTAAATTGAAGGGTCGTGGGATGCAGAACATCCTGTTTTTTGTATTGCTAACGCTCATGTCTTTATTGACCATGTCCTTATTTAAGAACAATAAGCTAAGAGCAAAAAGTAATCAAACTCTAGAAGGCAAGAACTCTGCGCTTATGGATGAACGTGATAGAGCGCAAGATGCTGCCAAAATAAAAGCAGATTTCTTATCTACTATTACTCACGAACTGCGTACACCTATGTATGCCGTTACCGGTTTGACGCACTTATTATTAGAGACTGAACCTAGACATGATCAAAGAGAGCATCTAGAAACGCTTCAATCTTCAGGTGAATATCTATTATCATTGATCGACAATATTCTGGACTTCAATAAACTAGAAGCCAATAAAGTCGAGCTGGAGCAGATTCCGTTTGACCTTAAAAAGCGAGTGGAAGACATTACGACGTCTCTAACTAATCAAGCTAAGGATCAAGGAAACAGCCTAAGCCTAGAATTTGACAGTAGAATCCCAAGTCGTATTAAAGGTGATCCTGTTAAGATGTCTCAAATTCTTATCAACCTTGTGGGCAACGCCATCAAGTTCACCAAAAACGGTAATGTTTGGATTAGAGTGGATCAGGTAAAACAAGTTGAGGATAGATGCCTTATTCACTTTGAAGTAGAGGATAATGGTAAAGGAATATCTGAAGAGAAACAACAAGACATCTTTAATAACTTTACTCAGGAGGGTTCCAGTACCACAAGAGAATATGGTGGTACCGGTCTAGGATTAGCCATTGTTAAAAACCTTGTGAGCCTAATGGGTAGTCAGATCGTGTTGGATAGTAAAATAGGAAGAGGTAGTATTTTCTCTTTTGATCTTTGGTTTGAGCTACCAGATACCAATAAGTTTTATGAAGATAAAAACTTAAAGATCTACGAAACTGAAACAGAAGAAGATTATCCAGAGTACAAGAAACCAGTAAGATCTCCTAAGACTCCAAAAGAAGATAAAACCGCTTCCATCGAGAAGACGGAAAAAATAGAACCAGTTACTGCCGAAGAAAATAAAGCACCACAGAATCAAGAAGACGCTGCCAAAAAAGAAACCCAAGAATCATCAGAAGGTAAAAACAACGATGTTATAGGCCTCAAAAAAGCCACTCCTATTGAACTTATCTCTAAGAAAATTCTGATCGTTGAGGACAACAAGATCAACCAAATGATCACTCGCAAGATTCTTGAAGGAAAGAATTTTGACTGTGACATTGCAAATAACGGGATTGAGGCATTAGGTAAGATCAAGGAGAATACATATGATCTAGTTTTGATGGACATACACATGCCAGGCATGGATGGTAAGCAGTGTACTCGTGAAGTACGCAAGTTTGATCGTGAGCTCCCAATTATCGCCCTTACCGCTGTGACGCTGGATGAATCAGAGAAAGAATTCTATGAGATAGGGTTTGACGATATCATTCCTAAACCATTTAAAATGGATGAATTCTTTGAAAAGATCCAAAAGGCTTTTACCAACTACCAGATATATTAATCCGAGGCTCTTCACCTATGAAGACGGTAGTGATTCCCACGTAGTATAAATTTTCCAGATTAAATTCTTTGAGTCTCACGTAATCCTTTTCGGTGGTGAGAATAATGTCATCTTTTTGAAGACCATCCAGATCTGAAGCTTTGAAATTATAATGATCTGGGAATTTCAAATGCTGAATATTCGCAAAGTTTTCTAGAAATCGAATGAAGTATTCTGGTTTT
Source organism: Nonlabens sp. YIK11 (assembly GCF_001413925.1). Lineage (NCBI taxonomy): Bacteria > Pseudomonadati > Bacteroidota > Flavobacteriia > Flavobacteriales > Flavobacteriaceae > Nonlabens > Nonlabens sp. YIK11. The sequence goes on along the minus strand of NZ_LBMJ01000001.1, from coordinate 1,306,868 downwards.
GCTATTCCTGTAATCACCTTGACATCTTTTCCCTTTAGACTAGACAAGGCTAGTTCATGATGCTTCCCGATAGCTTGATCACTATAAGAGATTTTTGAAAAATAAACTTTCTGATAGTCTTTTGGCTTGATTCGTTCCTTAATGGAATTCATTTCAGCTTCAGTGAGTCCATCTAGACATTTTGTAACAATGATGCTTTGCGCACGATCGGCTCCAGCTTTGGATTCCCTTAGATTACCAGCAGGCAACAGTGCATCATTGAAGTATGGCTGGCTGTAATCTGTCAATAGCACATAATGGGACGCCTTGACATATCGATGTTGGAAAGCATCATCCAGTATAATGAGATCTAAATGATAATCTTCTAAAAGTCGTTTGATACCATCCACGCGTTTTTCACAAACCGAAACTATCAATTGATCCCTAAATTTCAGTTTGAACTGCAAAGGTTCATCACCTACCTCTGTCGCCTTACTAGATTCAAAAACTTCTAAATAACCTTTAGAACTACGACCATAACCACGACTTAGGACAGCGGTTTTATGGCCAGCATGCTGCCTTACGAGGTATTCCACCATAGGAGACTTGCCAGTGCCACCAGTACTTAGATTACCTACGGCGATGATGGGAATTTCAAATGATGTAGCGTTGATCCAGCCTTTATCAAAACCGTAGTTGCGCAAGCCGGTAACACCATCATAAAGAATCGAAAACGGATACAACAAAAATCGCAGGCCTGTCATGACTTCAAAAGTAGCTTAAATTTTATCTTTACTATTTTACGACATCTATGAAAATCAAGGATATTACAGACCATATTGAACAATTGGCACCGCTACACTATGCGCAGGATTTTGATAATGTTGGATTGCTGGTTGGAGAATACACAACTCAGGTTACCGGTGTTTTGATCACCTTGGACTGCCTAGAGAGTGTGGTGCAGGAAGCGGTAGAAAAAAAATGCAACTTGATCGTCACCTTTCATCCCATCATCTTTTCTGGCTTAAAGCATCTCAAACCTACCGATTATGTGAGGCGAGCGGTTCTTAAAGCCATCAAACACGACATTGCCATATATGCGACACACACAGCATTAGACATGGCCTATGGTGGCGTGAGCTATCGCATGGCGCAAGAGTTGAAACTTCAAAACGTTGAGACCCTAGTCCCAGAAAGATCAGTGATCAAAAAACTGCAGATTCATGTTCCAGAAACTCATAAAAACAACCTTCAAGAAGCCTTATTTATGGCTGGCGCTGGGCAATTGGGAAATTATAGCGAGTGTAGCTTTAGCATTACAGGAACCGGAACCTTCAAGGGAAACGAGCACAGTAACCCAGCGTTGGGCTCTCCAGGTGTTAGAGAAGAGGCCAGCGAGGTCCTTCTGGAAATGACATATCTGCCGCATCTGGAACGATCGGTCTTGAGCGCAATGAAGGAGCACCATCCTTATGAAGAGGTCTCCTACTCCATCCAGACGCTAGAAAACGAGTACGCTAGAATCGGTATGGGAACCGTTGGAGAATTGGAACAACCACTAGCCAGCGATGAATTTTTAAAACTCGTAAAGACAACGTTTAACGCTGGTGTGGTGAGAAGTTCGCTTTCGCGAAAGCGAAACATCCATAAAGTAGCTTTATTAGGCGGTTCTGGCTCCTTTGCCATTAAAGATGCCATCAATAAAGGTGCAGATGCGTATATCACCGCAGACCTGAAATATCACGACTTTTTCCAAGGCGAAAACATCTTACTTTGCGACGTGGGACACTATGAAAGTGAGCAGTTCACAAAAAACCTATTGCAGGAATATATTAGCGAGAAATTTAGTAGTTTTGCAATCCTTTGCGCACAGACGCAAACAAACCCTGTAAATTACACATAGACAGATGGCAAAAAAGACCGAGGCAACTGTAGAAGACAAGTTAAGAGAACTTTACGACCTACAATTAATCGATTCTAGAATTGATGAGATACGCAACGTTCGTGGGGAATTACCTCTAGAAGTTGAAGATCTTGAAGATGAAGTGGAAGGATTGAAGACACGTCTTGCAAAACTAGACACGCATCTAGAAGAGCTTAATGAGCAGATCAAGGGCAAGAAAAATTTGATTGAAGAGGCAAAGACCTTGATCAAAAAATATTCTGAGCAACAAAAAAACGTTCGTAACAATCGTGAGTTCAACTCTTTATCCAAAGAAATTGAATTCCAAGAATTGGAAATGGAACTGGCTGAAAAGCACATACGTGAATTCAAAGCACAGATTGAGCAACAAAACGAAGTCATTGCAGAAAGCAAAGAGCGTCTTGAAACTCGTGCAGATCACTTAAAGCACAAGCAAGCAGAACTTAAGGAAATCCTTAAAGAGACTGAAAAAGAAGAGCAAGCTCTTATCAAAATGTCTAACGAGCATGCAGAAAGCATTGAGCCAAGACTTATGAAAGCCTATGCTCGTATCAGAAAGAATGTAAAGAACGGCCTTGCTGTTGTGCCTATTGAAAGAGGTGCCTCTGGTGGTTCTTACTTTACCATTCCACCACAGGTTCAAGTTGAAATAGCATCTCGCAAGAAGATCATCACTGATGAGCACTCTGGAAGAATTCTTGTTGACGCTGCACTTGCCCATGAGCAGGCAGAAAAAATGAGCGCCACATTTGAAAAGATCTAAAACCGATCTTTTCTTTTATAAAAAGCCCGTCTAGGTCAATCCTAGACGGGTTTTTCTTTTAACTAGGATTTAAGGGATGAACACCCTACCGACTCTACTTTTGAAGAAAATAAATAATATTATGAAACTAATAAGCATAATACTGTTGATGTTTGCAGCAAACAGCTGTAACCAACAAGATAAGGACATGGAGCAAACAGAGGCTGCCATGAATTCAGAACCTATTGAAGTAGCCGCAACGCAAGAAGGAATGGAAAAAGCATATTTCGCTAGTGGATGTTTCTGGTGTGTGGAAGAAATCTATGAGAGTGTCAAAGGTGTAGAAGAAGCTATCTCTGGCTATAGCGGTGGAACTTCTACCAACCCAACCTATGAAAACCATGCAGACCACGCAGAGGCTAACGAGATTATTTACGATCCAAAGGTTGTTTCGTTTGAAACACTGGTAGATGTATATTTTGCCTCACAGAACATTGAACAGGTAAATGGTCAAGGACCCGATCGCGGAGAATCTTACCGCAGTATTATTTTCTACCAAAACGATGAGCAAAAACAGATCATTGATGCTAAGATCAAAGAGCTGGAAGATGCTGGATATGATGTAGCTGCAGAGGTGAAAGCTTTTCAGAAATTTTATGTCGCAGAAGATTACCACCAAGACTATGCAGAAAATCATCCAACAAATGGATACATAGAAAATGTATCAGTTCCTCGATGGAGACGTTTTGCCGCAGCAATGCCTAACGTTATTAAGGAAGGTGTAAGCCACTAGTCAAAACCTCCAAAGTAGTAGAAGATATATACAACTGAGAATAAAATCAGCACAGTAATTCCCAAAAGAGAAATCGACCTCATCAAAAAGTTAGGTTGGTGTTCTTTTGGGAATTTTCTATTGGTGACCAATTTATAATTGAGAACCGCTACAATAGGTGCAAATAGAAAGGATAATATAGTGGCTATATCTACGAGCAATAAAAATCCTTTTGGGTTATCACTCAAAACATAATTGATCACAAAACCTCCTGTAGCCGTTATAATCAAAGCGACCAAGTACCATTTTGAATTTACTTCAGTTCCTTTTAGGAATAGAACCTCGCAAGATCTTTTAAGCGCTCGAGAATAACCATCCAGCACGCCTATACTCGTGCCGTACATGATACAAAAAGCCGCAACTGCAATTACATAATAGGACCACTCACCTATCGCACCAGTGAACAGACCTATGACCTGATTAAAAAAATCTGCACTACTGGATGCCACTAAAGTATCTGTACCATACACCAAATAAGAACCTAACGTCAAAAACATCACAGCTAGAACTGCACTGATCCAATAACCTAAGGCAAATTCCCCAGTAGCTTGCTTTACCGTAGATTTATATCCGCTAGATTTTTGTTTTTCAAGAGTCCATAAACTATTCCAGGTACTTAAATCTACAGCGGTAGGCATCCAACCCATTAAAGCAATAGCAAATGGTATGGTGGTAAGAGACCATAACTCTGGCGCTACAAAATTTGAGGATGGTATGGCAGGACCTTTAATCAAGACCAAAACAAGGGATACCAAGGTGCAAACGATCATCAAAAAGCCTACAATCTTGATGAGATGATCCAACAATGTAAACTTCCCAAAAGCCAAAATCCCAAAACAGGACACGATCACCAATAACAATGGGACAAAAGCGCTAGTTGGTGTCTGTATTTGGAACAGCTCCTTCATAAAGACGGCGGTTACATTAAAAACGGCGGCACTAACAAAGAATAAACTCACGATCATTACAAAAAAATAGGACCCTATAGCCCATTTCCCCATACGTCCATAGCCGTCGATAAGACTTTCTCCAGTACCTGCAGCGTATCTGGTTCCGTATTCAAAAAAGGGATACTTCAATATGTTGATCACCACTATTGCCATCAAAAATCCAAATCCATAAATCATTCCAGCTCTGGTGCTTTGAACCAAGTGGCTTACTCCAATGGCGGTGCTGGCAAATATTAAACCTGGACCCAGTATCTTAAGAAATTTACTCATCGCTGATTCATAGCATTAAATTTGTTTACTAAGAATTTTTAATTATGTTTGTCTCGTTATGTCACAAAATAATAATTTCAGAACTAATAATAATCCTTCACAAACGTAGGGTAGTCTCTGATATTTAATAATATTCTAAAGGTCTACTTCAAAGTAGACCTTTTTTCATTTAAAAACCAATCATTATGTGCGGAATCGTAGGAGTATTCGATCTAAAAAAAAGCAGTGCAGACCAACGACAGGATGTACTTGAACTTTCAAAAAAACTAAGACATCGTGGTCCAGACTGGTCAGGAATCTACTGTGGTGAAAAGGCCATCCTCGCTCACGAGCGCCTGACCATTGTGGATCCACAATCTGGTGGACAACCGTTATATAGTCCAGATGGCAAAATCGTTTTGGCGGTAAATGGGGAAATCTATAATCACCAGAAAATACGTGAACAATACACTGATTATAAATTCAAGACAAAATCAGATTGCGAAGTTATCCTTGCCTTATATCAAGATAAAGGCGTCAATTTTATGGATGATTTAGTTGGCATGTACAGTTTTGCGCTTTATGACAGCGATAAGGATGTATTCTTATGTGCTCGCGACCATCAAGGAATTATACCATTGTATTATGGGACAGATGAAATGGGACAGTTTTATGTAGCAAGTGAATTGAAAGCCTTAGAAGGAACCTGCAATGAAATCGCACCGTTCCCACCAGGGCACTACTATTATAGTGAGGACAAAGAATTTACAAAGTGGTACGATCGCGATTGGAAAGACTATGATGCCGTAAAGGACAACACAAGTTCAGTAAAAGAGTTGCGCAAAGCGATGGAAGATAGCGTTCACAGACACCTGATGAGTGACGTACCTTATGGCGTGTTGCTTTCTGGTGGACTGGACAGTTCTATTGTCAGTGCCGTAGCAAAAAAATATGCCGCAAGGCGTGTTGAGTCTGGCGATTATGCAGACGCTTGGTGGCCACAATTACACTCCTTTGCGATAGGTCTTGAAGGCAGTCCAGATCTTGCAGCTGCAGAAACGGTTGCGGAACATATAGGTACCGTGCACCACAGTGTCAACTTTACGATTCAGGAAGGTCTTGATGCCATAAAAGATGTCATTTATTATTTGGAAACCTATGATGTGACCACGGTAAGAGCTTCCACACCTATGTATTTATTGGCTCGAGTAATCAAATCCATGGGTATTAAAATGGTTCTATCTGGAGAAGGTAGTGACGAGATTTTTGGAGGTTACCTATACTTTCACAAAGCACCTAGTCCAGAAGAATTTCACAAAGAAACCGTTCGCAAATTGGACACGCTACACCTATATGATAACTTGAGAGCCAACAAATCCTTGGCTGCTTGGGGAATTGAAGGTCGCGTGCCTTTCCTTGATAAAGAATTCATGGATGTTGCCATGCGCTTGAACCCTAAGGATAAGATGTGCGGTAAAGGCAAGATGGAAAAACACATATTACGTGAAGCCTTTGAAGACTACTTGCCAAAAAGTGTGGCCTGGAGACAGAAAGAACAATTTAGCGACGGTGTAGGATACAGCTGGATCGATACTCTAAAGGAAACTGTAAACGAACAGGTTACTGATGAAATGATGGAATCTGCTAAATACAAGTTCAAAATCAACCCACCACAAAGCAAGGAAGAGTACTATTATCGCAGCATCTTTAGCGATCACTTCCCTAGTGATGCCGCAGCTAGTTGTGTGCCATCAGTAAAATCTGTGGCCTGCTCTACTCCTATTGCTTTAGAATGGGATGCCGCATTCAAGAATATGAATGATCCATCTGGTAGAGCGGTTGCTGGAGTTCACGATGATGGATATTAAAATGTGGGCTTAAAATGTTTGCGCTTTCGCGAAAGCGTAATTATCTTTACACTTCAATGGAAAGAACAAATCATACTTGGTGGTGGAATAACATAGCTCAACAGCCGTGAAGTCACCCGTATGAATGAATATACAAGGTCTGCTTTACGGCAGGCCTTTTTTATTAGCCTATTTCCATTTAAAAAGATATAATGAAAGTTTTTAAACCTACTACTTCGCACCAAACAGTCCTGGCAGATACGATGACGCCTGTGGGCATTTACATGCGACTGCGGGACAAATATCCTGGCAGTATTTTGCTGGAGAGTAATGAATATGGGCAACGCAGTAACAGCTATTCTTTTATTTGCTGTAATCCTGTAGCGACTTTTGAGATTGACTATGATAAAGTCTCCATCGCAACACCAGATGGTAAGATAGATGAGCAGAATTTTTCTACAGATTATAATCTCGTAAAAGGGCTTGAGAATTTCAAAAACCTATTTGATCCTGGAGCGACAGAGTTTCCTTTTCCCACGAATGGGCTTTTTGGGTATCTTAGTTATGATGCGGTACAGCTGTTTGAAAATATCGAATTCTCAAAAGAAAAAATCGTTGATGAGGAAGCGATCCCATTAGTGCATTATCAGGTATTCCAAAATGTGCTGGTCTTTGATCATTATCACAATCAACTATATGTTTTTGATCACGTTTATGAAAAAGGTACTTCAAAAATGGAGAACCTCATCAACATCATACAGCATAGAGACATCGCAAAATATGATTTCTTCACTGATGGCGCAGAAGAATCTGAAATGACAGATGCCGATTTCAAACATCTTGTAGAAAAAGGCAAGGACCACTGCAAGCGAGGTGACGTTTTCCAGATGGTACTTTCCAGAAAGTTCACCCAAGCGTACAAAGGCGATGACTTCAATGTATATCGTCAATTGCGAGCGATCAATCCTAGCCCATATTTGTTCTATTTTGATTATGGAAATTTTAGAATTTTCGGCTCTTCGCCAGAGGCTCAATTACTCATAAAAAATGATAAAGCGAGCATCCAGCCTATAGCAGGTACGTACAAAAGAACTGGCAATGATGCAGCAGATCTAGCTGCCGCCAAAGAATTAAAAAACGACCCTAAAGAAACGGCAGAACATATCATGCTGGTGGATCTTGCACGAAATGATTTAAGTCGCCACGCTCGTGAAGTACAAGTGACTGACTATCAAAATATTCATTTCTACTCTCATGTGATTCACATGGTTAGCACAGTCACTGGTGTGATTGAGGAAGAAGACCGTATACCGCTTATAGGCGATACTTTTCCAGCAGGAACGTTAAGTGGCGCTCCTAAATTTAGAGCCATGGAGCTTATTGATAAGTATGAAAAATCTGCTAGACAATTTTACGGTGGCGCTATAGGATACCTAGGTTTTGATGGTAGTTTCAACCATGCCATCGTCATAAGAACCATTCTATCCAGTAATAATAAGATGCAATTTAGAGCTGGTGCTGGAGTAGTTGTGGAAAGCAATCTAGAAAACGAGACCCAAGAAGTTTACAATAAAACAAATGCCTTGAGAAAGGCAATCCAACAAGCAAATTTGAAATGAAAATGAGATTATTAACTCTGATAGGTATAATTGGAATATTGGCGTCCTGCTCAAATGATAAACCCATATTTAAAGTGGACATTATTGAACAAGAAGCTGGAGATAAAGTTGAGTTTGTTCCCAATATGCCTTTTGAAATCATAAGAGATAGTAGCTACTTCTACTTTTCTAAAGAAGATTACTACAAGGTGTTGGGTGCAGAGATTTCTAAAGGAAAACAGATCTACAAGTCCGATAAATTTGAGATAAGAGTGATTCTTAGAAAATATATGAATGCTAAGGGCACTTCCTTTGAATTTGTATTACGCTCATTCAGTAAAGATTTTAAGATTATTGATTCCTATGTGATGGCAAGTTCCGTGAAAGATTTGAATTGTAATGGTGTCATTGATGGCAAGCTCAACATAACTACCACTTGTGCCGATGGTACCGTTACTACGGCCACAGTAGACGAATACGGGAAATTTATTATCAATGAATAATAAACCCAACATATTAGTCATCGACAATTACGATTCATTTACCTACAATCTCGTCCACTATCTGGAAGATCTTGAGGCAAATGTCACCGTGATGAGGAATGATAAGATTGCACCAAAAGAATGTTTAGCCTACGACGCCATCATCCTTTCACCTGGTCCCGGCATTCCCAGAGAAGCTGGGAAATTGATGGAGATTATCGACACGGTAAAAGACACGGTTCCCATTTTGGGGATTTGTCTGGGACACCAGGCCATTACAGAAGCCTTCGGCGGTACGATTATCAATCTAGAAAAAGTCTACCATGGTATCGCCACTATTATGGAGCACGACAATAGTGCATTCTTTAATGATGTGGACCAACAATTTGAAGCAGGTCGCTATCACTCCTGGAACGCCCAGGAATCTGATTTCCCAGACGTACTTCAAATCACCGCCCGAGATGAAAACGGGCAGATCATGGCCTTGAAGCATAAGGATCTACCCATTTACGGAGTACAATTTCACCCAGAAAGCGTGATGACGCCACAGGGAAAAACCATGCTCAAAAACTTTTTAGCAACACTCTAGGATGAAGGAAATACTCAACGAATTATTTGAACACAAAACGCTTTCGCGAAAGCGTGCTCACGACATCCTTACTGCCATCACCGCAGGTGAGGTCAACGATTCCCAAATTGCTGCTTTCCTTACGGTTTATGGAATGCGCAGCGTCACCGTGGATGAGCTGGCCGGATTTCGTGACGCCATGTTGGAGCAGGCCTTACTGATAGATCTAGAGAAGTACAATCCTATAGATTTGTGTGGTACCGGTGGCGATGGTAAGAATACCTTCAATATAAGCACACTCGCAAGTTTCGTAACGGCTGGCGCTGGAGTTAAGGTGGCTAAGCATGGTAATTATGGAGTAAGCTCAGTGAGCGGTTCCAGTAACGTAATGGAATCCATGGGCTTTAAATTCACTAATGATTTTGGCACCCTAGAGAAGCAAATTGACGAGTCAAACATCTGTTTTCTTCATGCACCATTGTTTCACCCAGCGATGAAAGCGGTAGCGCCTATAAGAAGAGCACTAGGAATCAAAACGTTTTTCAATATGTTAGGGCCGTTGGTGAATCCTGCGAGACCTAAATTACAAAGTGTTGGTGTCTTCAATTTACAGCTGGCCAGAAATTACGAATATCTTTTCCAAAACGAAGAAGGAAAACGATACGCCATACTCCATGCACACGATGGTTATGATGAGGTGAGCTTGACGGGAAAAACAAGAATCGCGGGCAACAATGGTGTCACTGATGTCAAGCCAGCAGATTTTGACTTGCCTCAACTAACTTTAGAGCAAATATCTGGCGGTGAGTCGCTGGAAGAAGCAGCTACGATATTTAAAAACGTTTTGGAAAATAATGCTACTGATGCTCAAAAGTCAGTGGTACTGGCAAACGCGGCCACAGCCATTGCTGTTGCTCAGCAAGTTTCTTTGATAGAAGCTGTTGGTAAGGCGCGTGAGTCACTGGAATCTGGGAAAGCACTCGAGTGTTTTGAAAAATTGCTAAGCCTTCAATAGCGCAGGTTTCCACCATTACGGAAGAATACTTTAAAACTTTATACCAACGACCACCTTGGAAGACATACTTAAAAAAATAACCGATCAAACACGAGAAGACCTCGTAAAACGCAAGGCAAAAGTTTCTTTAGATGATCTACGACAAATGCCACATTACCTTCGAAGGACCATCTCAATGCGCAATGCGATCGCCAACGGTAGTGGGATCATAGCAGAGCATAAGCGACAAAGCCCATCAAAAGGTTCTTTTAATTGCCCAGCAACTATTAAAGAGGTGGTAAAAGGATATGAGGCCGCAGGTGTAAGCGCGATCAGTTGTTTGACTGATGAACCCTTCTTTGGTGGTACGCTACAAGATCTTATAGACGCCAGGGAAAGCGTTGATATCCCTATCCTGCGCAAGGATTTTATGATCGATCTATATCAAATTCATGAGGCCAGAGCCTATGGCGCAGATGCTATCTTGCTTATCGCTGCCTGCCTCAATGATGAGGAATTGAAGACCATGGCCGCAGAAGCACTTAATCTGCAGCTTGACATATTGTTTGAAGTACATGATTTGGAAGAATTAAATCGCGTGAAGCACCTAACAGAGTCCTTATTGATCGGTAAATTCATGATAGGTGTCAACAATCGCGACTTAAAACGCTTCAAAACTGATATCCAAAACAGCAAAGACCTGCTACCCCATTTTCCTGAAGACGTTTTGGCCATTTCTGAAAGCGGAATTTCAGATCCGGCGATAGTAAAGGAATTGGCTGGATTGGGATATAAAGGATTTTTGATAGGTGAAAACTTCATGAAAACCAACGATCCAGGTCATAGTTGTAGCGAATTTATAATAGCGATACAGTCATGATGATCAAGGTATGCGGCATGCGAGAAACTGAAAACATCAATGCACTGCAGCAGTTGGACATTGACTTTATGGGCATCATAAGATATCCTAAGAGCAAGCGATACGTGGATGATGCTCAAAAGTCTCATATCGAGCAACTCACCATGAACAAAGGAACGGTTGGAGTCTACGTCAATGCTACGCTTCAAGATATTTTGCAGGATATCATTCCTTTACAGTTAGATGTGGTACAGCTACATGGTGATGAGGATTCCGCTTTCGCGAAAGCGTTACTGGAATTAGACATCAAGGTTTTCAAGGCATTTCAAATGCACGAAGACTTCGATTTCAAAGCTCTGGAAGACTGGCTGGAATTGGGAAAACAGTATCCTGGAAAATTATTTTTCCTTTTTGATACAGCTACCAAGAATTATGGTGGCAGCGGCAAGAAATTTAACTGGCAAATACTCGACTCTTATAACGGCAGTGTTCCCTTTTTGTTAAGTGGCGGCATTTCTGAAGACGATGCGACAGTCGTCAAAAATATAAAGCACGATATGCTTCTAGGTGTGGACCTCAACTCACAATTTGAGGATGAACCTGGATTGAAGAATATCGAGATGATTAAAAGTTTCATAGAAAAATTGAGAAAATGAGCTATCAAGTAGACGAGAAAGGATTTTATGGAGAATTTGGTGGTGCATTCATACCAGAATTGCTCTATCCCAACATTGAGGAACTTCAGGAAAACTACCTGAAAATCGAGAAAAGTGAGGAGTTCCAGACCGAATTTCACCAGCTGCTCAAGGACTATGTAGGCAGACCTACGCCATTGTTCCTAGCCAAAAGGCTATCAGCAAAATACGGTGCCGAAATCTGGTTAAAACGTGAAGACCTTTGCCATACGGGCGCTCATAAAGTCAACAATACCATAGGCCAGATCCTACTTGCCGAAAAACTAGGCAAGAAAAGAATCATTGCAGAAACTGGTGCTGGTCAGCATGGCGTTGCCACGGCAACCGTTTGTGCTCTCAAAGGTTTGAAGTGTATCGTCTACATGGGCGAGAAGGACATCGAGCGCCAGGCGCCTAACGTTGCCCGTATGAAAATGCTGGGTGCCGAAGTACGACCAGCCATGAGCGGTTCCAAAACCTTGAAGGACGCAACAAACGAAGCGATGCGCGACTGGATCAATAATCCTGAAGATACGCATTACATTATTGGATCCGTCGTTGGACCACATCCATATCCAGATATGGTAGCGCGTTATCAAAGTGTTATCTCCAAGGAAATCAAAGAACAAATGCAAGGCTTGCCTGATTATGTGATCGCTTGTGTAGGTGGTGGTTCTAATGCCATGGGTGCTTTTTATCATTTCTTGGATGATCCATCAGTCAAACTCATAGGTGTAGAAGCTGCTGGACTAGGCGTGGATACTGATAAAACTGCAGCAACATTGACACTAGGAACGCCTGGTGTATTACACGCCAGTAGATCCATCATGATGCAGGACAAAGATGGACAGGTAGTTGAGCCGCACAGCATTAGTGCTGGATTGGATTATCCTGGTATAGGCCCAGCACACGCTTGGTTAAAAGTATCTGATCGTGCTCAATACATGGCGGTAACAGATGCAGATGCTCTCAAAGCAGCCGTCGAATGCAGTCGACTGGAAGGAATCATTCCCGCGCTGGAAACTGCTCACGCATTTTCTGTGCTAAAAGATCTGGATTTAAAGCCAACCGATCGTGTGGTGATTAATCTCTCTGGTCGTGGCGATAAGGATATGGATACGTATATGCGCGAACTCAAACTCAACGAACTTTAAGCCATGCAGAACAAACTCACCCAGCTATTTGCTAGCAAACCTAAGGACTTGCTCAATATATTTTTCACCGCTGGTTATCCTAAGCTAGAAGACACCACTGTTATTTTAAAGGCCTTGGAAGATTCTAAAGTGGATCTTGTAGAAATAGGCATACCTTTTAGTGATCCGCTAGCAGATGGCCCAACTATTCAAGAGAGCAGCAAGAAGGCGCTGGAAAATGGGATGTCCATCGAGAAACTGTTCACACAACTGGATCAGTTTAAATCAGAAAATCCAGATTTCAGCACACCGGTATTGCTCATGGGATATTTGAATCCTGTTATGCAATATGGATTGGATAGATTCTGCGCACGCTGTGCTGCGGTAGGTGTGGATGGATTGATCATTCCAGATCTACCTATGTATTCCTATCAAATGGAATTTAAGGACACTTTTGAAAAGCATAACATTTCCAATGTTTTCTTGGTAACACCACAGACTTCAGAAAAGCGCATACGTGAGATTGATGAAAACTCTACAGGCTTTATCTATGCGGTGAGCAGCGCGAGCACAACAGGTTCCAAGGCAGACTTTTCAGCAGCTGCAGATTATCTAGGTAAATTGAGAGATATGGATTTGAACACGCCGGTACTGACTGGGTTCAACATAAAAAATGCCCAAAATTTTAAGGATGCTTGCAAATACGTGGATGGAGCAATCATCGGGAGTGAGTTTATTCGCCAGATAAGTAACGCTACTGACATTTCCAGCACCGTACAGCAGTTTGTAAAATCTGTAAAGGGTTAGTTTTATGGCTGATTCAGAAAACCTATACACCGACGATAATCCAGAAACCACCGTTGAGGGATTGGGTTTTGCAAGCAAAGAGAAAGCTGAAGAAAGCGTTGAAAAAGTCAAGGCTTTACTAGAAAACGGTGAGATCGATCAAAACCATGCCAAGCAAATTTGTGTCACTATGGAGCAGCGATCCAAGCATCACCCGCATCGCAATGATGACATGAAAGCTGCTGAGAAAGTCTGGAGAGACTATCTAGAGCAATTGAAAAGTAAATGAACCTAAAGCCTTTTAAAAGGTAGATAGTTTCCTTTTCGGTAGAAATCTAACTACATAGCTCCATTTGCTTAGACCTCCAAAAGTTATGAATACTTGTAAAAATGACAGTTGGGATTACGCTTTCGCGAAAGCGCAATCCCAAAAATCACCGTCTATTTTAATAGTTATCTGTAGAAATCAAAGCCATATATCAACTCTTGAGAATCCAAATAAGGAAACTCTTGTTCTACTCCATTTTTCCAGATCGTAGAAACTAGATTGTCTTGCGCATCTCTATAAATGCCCAAGCAATATACATCACCATCGATCACTTTTATCTTTATCGCGTTAGCGCTTGTAGCACTTTGGGCCAATACTGCGACAGATACGTTGTTTTTAAAATATTGCAGGGTTCTAACTCCTGAACCATCCGTAGACAAAGTCCTACCTATGGTGTAAACATCTCCTTCGTAAACATCTATCGATTCCAAAACCAAGCTCGCTTCAGGAATTCTAATACTATATAGCAATTGATCATTCCTCCATATCTTTCCTATTGAGGATGATTGGTCTGATTCGTATCCAGCCACATAGTGATCTTCGCCGGCAACTACGATAGCCCTAGCATCGGCCGAAACAGCATTTGGGTTACCAGGAAGTTCCATAAGCATCTGGTCCTTCCAGATGACAGCTCTGGAAGAACCTCCCAAAGTAGGCCTGATGTATCCACAAGTATATGACTCTCCACCTTTAATCGCGATGGCATTCGGTATAGACAGTGCAAATGATGGAGTTTCCAAATCCTTTAAAACACCATTTTTCCAGACCTTAGCAAGGTTACTTGTTCCAGGAACAATTTCTCGACCAGCAATATAAATATCGCCCTTATCTATGGCAATGTCTACGGTGTATACTCGGTTTCCAGTGTCAGTCAAACGTTGTGCGGCTGTACCTTGCCAAAACACTCCATTCCATTCATTATTGTTTTTATAGTAACCAGAGGTATAAACAATGCCATTGTCAACTGTCATGGCACTCACGTTATTATCTGGTAGCATTTCTAAAGGTATTGTCTCTGATTCACTTTTGATGCTCACTATTTCAGTTCCATTTACATCTTTTGCTGCCAAAATAACAAGCTCTGGTGATGGATCTACCGCAGCAGCATCGTCGTCATTACTGCAGGAGAATGTTACCATACCAAGTATGAAGAGGTATGAGTATAAAAATTGATTTTTGAATTTTAGGTCTATTGATTTCATGATTGTATTTAATTAAAAGTTGCTAAATATTCCCTTGCGATCTGGATGGATCTTTTTTTGTGAGTAGCCTCATCATAGAAATCACGGGCAGGTTGTGTAACTACTATCTTCAATCCCTTATAGAAAAGGGTAAGTGACTTTTGATATACGTTCCCACCATACCAGAAAGCTGGATAGCCTAAGCCTTGAACACGTTCCATTTGCATTTCTTGCAATACTTCCAGATCTGTGTTTAATTTTTCCAAAGACGGATAGTCGTACACTTGTATCCCTACATCTGTGTCTGTCGTCCCAGCATAGAATGCCGCACTGCAAGAGTTTTCAAGACCTTGATTGCTAGGCTTTGAAAGCCATACTATCTTTTCTAGACCGTACCATTTTTTGATATTATCTTCCGTTAAATGGTCGCAGGCATAGGTAATGTCACTTACCCTCAACAATTCACCATTGTATCTCTGTATGGGTTGGTCTGAAGAAATATGCTCGTTGGGGTCAGTATGACTATTGTTTTGGCATGCGATTAAAAAAAGTAGCATGCTTGTGATTAGGTAATATTTCATGTTCATTTTTTTTAGATAAATATGACTAACGATACTGGTGCAATTTCACCTTTAACTCCTATCATTTTTGCGGTTAACCTCACCTCATAGGTGCCTGGAGCGACTTTGCCAGGATAGCTGGAGCTAGAAAACTTGCTGGCTGTTGTAGATAGTAAGTTGATGATGTCAAAAGCCTCAACCGGCTCTAACATTTCTCCAGGAAAAAATGGCATGGGTTGACGTTTTACCGCTCCAATTTGCTTTCCGTTTTTAAAAAGGGTTGTTTGAAATTCTACCAGCGCAATCTGTCTTTTTTGCTCATCTCTAGGTAGACCTTTACCCTCAAAAATAAATTTAATCTGGTGGGTTCCCATTTTAAATTGCTTGAATAGATCCACCGCATTGCCATCCTTAAGTTTGATCTCGATTTTTGAAGAGTTATTGATGAGTAATTTTCCATCTACCTGCTGGGCATGGGATAAGCTCGTGACGATAAAGAATATGGTGAGGTACATTAATGATTTCATTGTTTTAGTTTTTTTGATTTTTGATTTGTAAAGTTTCCGTTATGGATCTATAGGTCATTTGTCTTTTACAGCAACCATCAGTTCAAACGCTGGACTCAGTTTTCAAGCTGAGAGCTATCCAATCATTGTGCGCTAAGGTTCTCTAGGATTTCTACAACTAGAAAAATTGATTGAAAGGTTTTTAAGATTCGCTTTCGCGAAAGCGAATTCATACCAATCTTTACCATTCACAAAATGAGGTTACTGAATGTCGTAGTGGGATTTTATCGCAATTCTAGCGTGTAGAAGTAACCCCATTTATCATTGTCTCCATACTTGATAAATGCATAGCCACGAACCTTGCGTTTACCGTTTGACTCTGTAAGCCAGAAGGTGTGGTCTGTTCCAGGTACTTTTTTGCGACCATCGGGACCATCTATAAAACTGGTTGGGTTTCTTTTAAAATTGAGATATTCCAATAATGGTTTAAGAGGGATGGATGTGGACACAAGTCTATCCTGAAAATTACTGATCGTACGTTGTCTAT
The DNA here is from genome assembly GCF_001413925.1 of Nonlabens sp. YIK11. Classification (NCBI taxonomy): domain Bacteria; kingdom Pseudomonadati; phylum Bacteroidota; class Flavobacteriia; order Flavobacteriales; family Flavobacteriaceae; genus Nonlabens; species Nonlabens sp. YIK11. The sequence continues at coordinate 1,290,129 of NZ_LBMJ01000001.1, read as the reverse complement.
CGTGAATAAAGGACATCTTCAAGCTAGGATTGCTGTAGTCCATCATTATTGAAGCTGTAAAATATATCTCTAGAGGCGAGTGCATTTACCTCATACGCCTTTCCTTCTTTATAGGTTTTGTGCCTGGTGTCTTTATACAGATCTTTTGTAAATAGCATGCCTTTATCATCAAACAAACCAGTAGAAATGGTGATTTTTCCCTTTTCTTCACCGTGCATGAGACCTCGATTTTCATAGTTCTTGATGGTCTGTAGAACCACTTCAAGCTTATTTTTAAAAGAATCTCCTCTAAACGTTTTTTTGTTATAACCAGGAATGGTAGCGGCGCCATAAATTCCAGTGTTCCACTCAAATTCTATATTTTGGCCTGTGTTGCACTCTATACTGCTTTCATCTGTTGTGATGTATCCCTTAAATTTGTTGTTTTGAAAATTACCATAGACGTAATATTCCCTGTCGTGAGCATATAGAAACCCAGCTACCTTTCCTTCTTCATTTTGTATCAGGTCCAACGTTCCTAGATCAGTTTGAAAAGTTTTGTTCAAATCATTACGCTGCAGCCTGTTATCCGTTTTGAAACTACCGTTCCATTTACCATCCCAATTGTTTGCTCCTGTAGTTGTCTTCCATCGCCACTCGCCACTCCATTGATTTGTTGAGGTTACCATAAATGAAACCAAGCCGTTTTTACAATTGTTTGAGAATGCTCCTGTATAAACAGTACCTCTACCGCTTATGGAGAAAGGAGACAATAGCAAGAAGCCCCTAGAATTGTACAAGCCAACGGCCTTTTTATTAGACTTACTATTGAGAACATGAATATTTCCATGGTCAGAGGTGTACATTCCATCTTTTAACTTGTCTGCTGCCAGTGTTAGATTAAATGTTAAAACTGTAAATAAGATTGACATTAATGTTTTCATGATAAGTTATATTTTTTTGATTTCTACCCTACGGTTTTTTGCTTTGTCCATTAGAGTTGTTCCATTAGAAATAGGGTTCATTTCTCCCATTCCAGCAGTGCTAAGTCTCGATGGCTTTATAGAGTAGTTTTGAACCAGTATATCCTTAACTACCTGAGCTCGTTGCTCAGACAACACTTGATTCATGGCCTGATCGCCATCACTATCGGTATGACCTATGATCTGGTAGGAGGCTGCAGATTGCTGCATCTCTTGCGCTAGACGCTTGAGAACACCAGCAGATTCTGGTTTTATCATCGTGGTACCACTTTCAAAAGTGATTCCATGAGCTTGAAAGCTGCCATTCTCAAATAGAGATTCTGGGATTTCAACATCGCCCGCATACTTAAAGTTAGAAACGTAGAAATGTTGATCATTGGGAGAAATATTGGTGCCAAATCGTAAGGTTGTGTAGTTTACTGCTGGGTCAAGGGCTCTAACCATATCTATAACTTTATCTCCGTTGATATACATCTTTAGTCTTAATCCCTTTTTCACGATAGACACGTGATGTACTCTATCTATTGCAGTTTGCGCATAGAAGTTGTCATAGCTAGTTTTTGACGAGGCGTTTAAACTCTTTGTGGTGGCTTTCTTGTAAATCTGCGCACCATAGCCGCTGCCACCACCAGCGCCAATCCTTAAATATGTGTAAGCCTTACCTTCATAGGCATCTGTCAGATAGGAATTAGCGTCTTTTAAGTCAGATAAAATGATATCAAAATGTCTCTTAAAAGCAGATTGCTGGGGAAAGTCGTGAGCAATATCAAATTCAAGCGTGAAGTCTTCTTCCCAATTATTAACAATATCATTCATCACGAGAGTTTTTGATCCATTTCCGATTTTTAGCCATCTGCCAGGTTGTGAATTAAGCTCCACGACCTCGGCGCCAGCGTTGGAATTCCAATTAGAGGGAAAATCTCCAAGATCGGTACCTGAAAAATCTTCTACGGCCTTAATCGTTGAACCTGGCACAAAATCATAAGCGCTGTAGGCCTCTACAACTGCAAGATTTGAAGGGTTCTCTTGATTCATATCCATAGAATCCGGTGTTGAATTTGATAGGACGTCGTCCTCGACCATCGCCTCGCTATCTATAGCGCTCGAGTCGGTAGAAAAAAGCAAGTCATCGATACCTTTATCTACTTTTTTTTCAATTTTTTGTTCCGTTTGCTTAAGCTTCTTGTCAATTTTTGTCTTGAGCTTTTTGAAAAATTGAGCGTTTCCTGTTGAGGTGGAAAGGAGTGCCAGAAGACACAGCCATTTGATTGATGTTTTCATAATCTTAGTGGGTTTGTTAGTCACCTCTTTATGAACCCTTTTTGCAAAAGGTTAACATCCTTAACATCTAATTTGTAATTTTACCATCATACGCTTAGAGAATCCTCAATGAATAATCGAGCTATTCTGGACCTATTGCGATCAGGAGATCCTGCCTTTTTTAAAGAGCAGTACAACCTCTATCAAAGGGAATTTGTAGGCCATGCCCTAAAAAAAGGGGTGAATCAAGAAACGGCTACGGACATTTATCAGGATTCTTTCATTATACTCTTTGAGAATGCAGCATCTGGAAAATTGACATCGCTAACCAGTAGTTTGAAGACCTATATTTTTGGAATAGGGAACAATAAGATTCATGAAGTCCTAAGAAAGCAAAAGAAAACTGTTAACCTCAAAGAGCCACTAGACATTAAAGGAGGAATAGAACAGCTGGACCTGGATGAACAGGTTTTAAGTGAGAAACAACAATTGTTACGTGATGCTTTTGACAAACTGGGGACTCGTTGTAAAAACATCATCAGCTTATTTTATCTGGAGGGACTTACAATAAAAGAAATTATGAAAATAGAGCATTATACCAGTGAAAACACCGTAAAAGCTCAAAAAAGTCGCTGCATGAAACAACTCAAAGACAACATAAAGAGGTAATATGGAATTCTCCACTCTCATACAAAAAATCATTCATCAAAGAGCTTCAAAAGAAGAGTTGGAATTATTTGAAGACCTTATTAATAACAATACTCAATTTAAAGAATTGTACAATGAGGCTCTGGATATAAAGGCTGTTGCAACAGACCATAGAAAATCTGTATTGAGAGAAATTTTTAAAAAGCAAGAGCTAAAACATGAAAACCTAGATCTTGCTTCCAAAAAAACAAAAGATCAAGTGCTTCTTAAAATCATTCTACCGCTGGTAGGAGCAGCAGCGGTTATCTTGTTATTCCTGAATATATTTGGGAATGAGCCTAGCGCATTTGAGCTTTTTGAAAATAATTACGAGCCCTATAGAAACGTTATGGGTAGCATTGAGCGCGGCACAGAGATCAGTGACGATATGGTTAGTAGAGCATTTTACGCCTATGAGATCAAGGATTACGAGCTTTCTTCAAAGCTCCTAGATAGCCTATATCAGGCAGATCCACAGACCATATATCTGTTCTATCTGGCAAATTCTCAATTAGGGCTAGGTCACACAGAAAATGCGATTTCATTATACCAACGGCATCAAAAAGTTAACGATGATTTTTATGCGCGTTCCCGCTGGTATCTAGCTTTAGCATATCTACGCAATGGCAACGTACAGGAAAGCAAGAAAGTACTACAAGCAATTTCTAAAGCCGAGTCCTTCAATTATATCAAAGCACGTGAACTGCTGGAAGATCTAGAACATTTGTAAGAACTCGTTGGTGGTATCGCTTTCGCGAAAGCGAAATTTTCAAAGTAATTTGTGTTAACCTTTAGATTACTAAGTGCATAAAATGAAAACGTACCTCATGAAAACTCTTTACTTTTTTGTGGCATTGCTCTTAGGTAATCTCACACAGCTACAATCGCAATCTTTTATTTTACAGCAAAAACTAATACAGCCAGATCCATTTGCCGGCGACAATTATGGAAATTCTATTGACGTCACCGGTGATCTAATGATTATAGGCGATCCTAGTGATTATAATGACCTGGCTGGTTCTTTCACGACGTTCACCTCTGGTGCGGCCTACATCTATCGCCGGGACACTGATGGTATTTGGAATTTTGAGCAAAAGCTAGTATTCCCTAATCGTCCACGTCAAGTTGACTATGGCTATGAGGTAGAGATTGATGGTGATTATGCTTTTGTGAGCGCCATTTTTGGAGACTTTAGTACATCAGAGGAACAGCTCCTCGATCCTGGAAATCTATTCATCTATAAATTTAATGATCAGACCACTACCTGGGACTTATGGCAAAGTCTTGAGGCACCTGTAAGGGAAACTCGAGCTTACTATGGGATGGATTTTTCATATCAAAACGGTACTTTAATTGTAGGTGAATCCTGGCAAACCAGAGACCCTAACAATCCTGGCGCAGCGGTGAACGCCGCTGGAGTTGTTCATGTCTACAATTTAAATAGCGGCTCTGGTAAATTTGAACTGGTTCAATCATTAGTTGCTCCAGATCGGTCGCCTCAAGCAGCTTTTGGGTATAGCGTGGATTTTGACGGTGATAAACTAATAATAGGTGCCGCTAGAGAAAGGCACGAGATTAATGGCCAGGCCATTAATCTAGGAGGTTCGTCCTACTACTATCAAAAGGATGCGTCTGGAATATTTAATTTTGTCCAGAAAATAGTGCCAGACAATGTTGCGTCTGGTGATTTTTACGGATTAACCACGACCATCTCAGCCGACCTAATGGCGGTGAGCGCACCTTTCAAAAACATAACCAATTCATCTGGTACATGGTTCAAACAAGGTCTAGTTTATCTTTATAAGTACGATACGGTAACGAATAGCTGGAGCGAGATTGAGCAGATAACTACCACAAGTCTAGGCGGGAACATGTGGTATGGTCACGACATGGACCTGGAAGGTAATCGACTGGTCGTAAGTTCCTATCAAGATAGATTTATGGGACCTAGCGGCTTTCTAACACCAGCTGGTGCATTCTGGTTACACGAGCTGTCAACTGATGGTACAGTGGTAAATAGTTCACAGGTAAGTGCTTTAGATCAAAATCCTTCTAGCTTTGTTAGTGAATTTGGTTACAGTTGTGCCATCTCGGGAAACATTGTGGTGGTAGGTGCCCCAGATAATGAGTATGACCTAAATGATGATTTCACTAACGAAGAATCTGGAGCTGCGTTCGTCTATAAATTGGATCAAACAGCTGGATCCAGAGAGTCTGTTACACCTGCAATTTCCATTTATCCTAATCCTGCTAAATCAACTCTAAACGTAAATGCAGAAACAGATTTCTTTTCATACTCGATTCAGGATCTGACTGGCAAAGAAGTTTTGCAAGGTAAAAATCATAGGTCGATGGAAGCTATACCTCTTGACGACCTAGCCAGTGGATTGTATTTTATAAATGTTGAATTTCTTGATTACAAAGAAGTTATTAAATTTATAAAAATACAATAGACTTAATATGAAGCAATTATACCTCATTGTGCCATTTTTGTTTTTATTGGCAGGTTGCAACAATGGTCAGGAAGCAAAAAAAGAAAAAACAATTGCAACAAGAATAAAAAAGCAACAGGAAATTGACTCTGCCAGCATCGAATTACAGAAAAAGTATTACGATTCTGGCTTAAGTTTTTATAATGAACAACACTTAGATTCCTCATTATGGAACTTTGAAAAGGCATATGAAAATCGTGATTTGCGTGATTCGACATCCACCTCTTTATATGCTCAAACAACATTTTACCTTGATGAGCTCTACACAGCTAGTGAAAGGATTCAGGAACGAGAAGAACTGGTCAAAGATTTTTTGAACAACATCAATGGAATTAAACACATTGATCCCACTTCCATATCTTCAATGTTCGCTAATTTAAGTGGTATTCTTCAAAGAGCTGGAAAGTACCAGCAAGCTATAGACAACGCCATACTGCCTAATGCTAATCTTATAGATCAGAATCTGTCTGTAGTTAATGACCCAGAACTAAAAGCAGTTTGGGAAACGTTGAGATTGACAAATATGCGCAATCACTTAATGGCCATCACTGAATTGAGTGATAGTGAAGAAGAAAAAAAAGTCGCCTCACTTCTTGAAAAAACTCTCAGTAATACCGAGAAAACCCCAATTCTAGAAGATCGTCTATTCATGATATACGACCCTTTATTTGAGTATTACATAGATACAGGTGCTTATAAAAGGGCTGAAGCGCTTTTGTTACAGTGGAAAGAAATCAATATAGGAAAGCCTATCATAGAACAAATGATACTTGAGGATAAATATCTCCGTCTGGCAAACGCAAAAAAAGACCCTACCCTAGCAAAAAAATCAAGAGATCAAGTTTTTGAATATTACGCACAAGTGGATGAAAAATTCTATTATCACGATCATTATTATGTAAAAGCTCTTAACGACATTCTATTACAGGAGAACTTTGTAGAAACTAATCCTTACAAAAAACTGGATAGCATTGGAAATATCATCATCCAAAAAACAAATCAAAATGCAGTAAATATTTATACGAATCCACTTTCTGTATATAATTCAAAGGTCCACTACTTCGATTTTAAGAAACAGGCCGACAGTATGCTCTTTTACATTGATAAGCATTTCAAACTTGCTACTGAATTAAATCATAATTATGAGTTATTAAAGCATCTACAAAACAAATCTGACTATTACATTCTTATTCAGGATGCAGACAGTCACAATAAATCAATCCTTAATTATTTAAAAGATAAAGGCATTGAATCTATCGATAAGCTGAATAAAGAGGAAACTGCGCAATTCAACTCGTCAAACCTTTTGATTCATTCCCATTTGGCTGAAAACTCATACAACATTTTCAAAAAGAAAAACAATTTGGAAAGTTTGAAAATAGCGCACAATCTGTGGATGTTCAATTTGAAAATGCTGAATTCTTTCAGAAAAAATGGTCGCTATTCCATTGGGCAAAAAGAGATTCTATTAAAAACAAGAGAAGGTGTGCTGCTCACCTTTCAAGATTTGAAGAATTATAATTTGACAAATTCCAAAACTTCAATGATTGAATTACTTGAAGATAGCTATTCATTGGAACTGGTAATAGAAAACCTGTCGCGCGAAATAGTACCTAGTCCACAAATGTCCAGCTTGAATAAATTGAGAAAATCCTTAATGACAGAGGTTCAAAAATTGAAACTGGAACTGGATAGCGTATCTAACAACTCAAAATTGAAAAAATATAATGCCTCGTTGACAACAATTGACAGTGTGGTCAACGCGATGACTTCCATCAATCCAGTTTATGCCAGCATCTACTCTAGGGATTTCAAACTATCAGAATTTCAGCAGAAATTAAAGAAAAGAGACCTCTTTAGAGTCTACCAAACAGATAGCTTATTTTATCCAGTACTTATTAGTTCCAATTCATTAGACTTTCAAACGCCCATCAAAAAAGATCAACTATTAAGCTTGTCAAAAAGTCTAAGAAATCAAATACGTAGCAAAGAACCGTTAGAGGAAACCGTGACGCAACTTAAAGACCTTTATAATTTAAAATCTTTTGAAAATGATTTGGTAGTGATTACAGAAGGTGCAATGACATCCATCCCAATGGAGTTGATCCTTGATAGAGAAACCAACATTGTTCACGCACCATCTATAAATGCCTATCAAACATCATATCTAAGCCATGAAACGACGACTAACAGCTTTGTGGCTTATTCACCTTCCTACAATTCAGTCCCAGATAATCCCGTATCTCGAGATATAGAGCGTTCTGGAAATTACATGTTGCCGTATGCCATTGAAGAATCAAAATTCATCTCAAATCTTTTTGATGGTGAATTGATGACTAGAACTGATGCTACCAAGAAAAATTTTAAAGACACTGCAAAACACTACAACCTACACCACCTAGCGATGCATGCTGTGGTGGATGAAGGGAATAGCCGGGACGCAAAACTTCTTTTTTATGGTGATAAAGAAGACGATTATATGAACCTGGACGAGATCTATAACCTTGACCTAAATTCAAATCTAGTCACATTGAGTGCATGCAACACAGCTTATGGAAAAGTCGACCCTATTGAAGGTGTGATGAGTTTGTCGCGTGCCTTTCAATATGCTGGTGCCAGAGCCACATTGACTAGTTTATGGCGCGTTCCAGATCGTGAGACTTCCATAATCATGAAATCTTTTTATACACATCTCAAGAATGGAGACCACAAAGATGTAGCCCTTAAAAAGGCAAAACAGGACTACTTAAACGCTCAGGTAGAAGAAGAGTTGAAACATCCGTATTACTGGGCAGGATTTATTATTACTGGCGACGTAAGTCCTATAACATCACCATTTCACTGGTGGCATTATGCCTTGGGAATATTCTTGATGCTAGGTATATTCTTCATTTTGAGAGGACTCTTAAATCGTTCCAAAACCTAAGATTTAGATTTGAAGTAGATCGAAAACCAGTGTAAAGGTTAAAAAAAAGTAATTATTCATGAGTTCGCTTTCGCGAAAGCGAAACACCACCTACATTTGCACTGCAATGAAATCAAACAACACACATCACCATCATTTAAACACTTCCCGCAAGGCGAGCTAAAAATGTATTGATGTAACTCAACATATTTAAAAACCCGTCTTTTCTAGGCGGGTTTTTGCATTTCCATCAGGAACAAAAAGCAGCCTAAAAGAGACTCAAAAAGCTGAAAAGCACCAACAAATGATTAGAATAGCAGTACAAAAATCAGGAAGATTATCAGACAAATCCCTTCAACTCTTGAAGGATTGTGGGATCAAATTTGATAACGGGACGCGCAAATTGAGTTCTAAAGCAAAGAATTTCCCTATCGAGATTTTGTTTCTACGTGATGACGACATCCCACAATATGTGGCGCAAGGAGTTGCAGATCTTGGAATCCTAGGATTGAATGAGGTTGAGGAAAAAGACCAAAAAGTCGATGTGATCAAGCAACTGGGTTTTGCTGGTTGTCGTTTGAGTCTCGCCGTTCAAAAAGATGTGGACTACACTGGTTTGGAATGGTTCAATGGTAAACGCGTAGCGAGTAGTTACACAACCATTGTCAAAAAGTTTTTTGCCGACAAAGGCATCAACGCCACGACTGAGGAAATCGGCGGATCTGTAGAAATCGCACCAGGAATAGGCCTGGCCGAAGGTATCTGCGACATCGTTTCTACTGGTTCTACACTTATCATGAACGGCTTGAAAGAAGTAGAAACCGTCATGTATAGTGAGGCAGTTCTCATATCCAACCCATCATTGAACAGCGAGAAAAAGGAACTGCTGGACAAGCTCATGTTCCGTATGGAAGCCGTCATGAATGCGGCTAAAAACAAGTACATTCTCTTGAACGCGCCCAACGATAAGATTGAAGAAATCTCAGCATTGTTGCCAGGAATGAAAAGCCCAACTGTGCTTCCATTGGCCGAAGAAGGTTGGTCAAGTCTACACAGTGTCATTGAAGAAAATGACTTTTGGAACGTCATCGACCAGTTAAAGGATGCTGGCGCACAGGGAATTCTCGTGAGTCCTATTGAAAAATTAATCGCCTGATGGAAATTATCATAAATCCGTCGCAAGCGCACCAACAATCACTTTTAGAGCGACCGCTCAAGCAACGCTCTGAAGTCGATCACGCGGTTAAAGAAATTATCCAACTCGTACGCGAGAATGGTGATGAGGCATTGATCGCTTTTGCAAAGCAATTTGATAAAGCAGAATTAAAAGACCTAAAAGTAAGTCCAACAGAAATTTCTCACGCCTCCACACAAGTGGATGAAAGTTTAAAAACTGCGATTCAAACGGCTTACGACAATATTTATAAATTCCATAAGGCGTGCTACACTCAAGATTATCCTGTGGTAGAAACCATGCCTGGAATGACCTGTTGGAGAAAATCACTGCCCATCCAAAAGGTAGGATTGTACATTCCGGGTGGCTCTGCTCCGCTTTTTTCTACCGTTTTGATGCTGGGAATTCCTGCTAAAATTGCTGGCAATAAACAGGTCGTTTTATGCAGTCCTACAGATGCAAACGGCAATATCAATTCAGTCGTGTTACACACGGCAAACCTATGCGGCATAACCGAAATCTATAAAGTTGGTGGCGCTCAAGCCATCGCCGCAATGACTTATGGAACTGAAAGTGTTCCCAACGTTTACAAGATTTTCGGCCCTGGAAATGCCTTTGTGACTCGCGCTAAGGAACTGGCTCAGCAAGAAGGCGTCGCGATCGACATGCCTGCTGGACCATCAGAGGTGTTGATCATTGCAGATGCCGCCGCAAACCCAGCTTTTGTGGCTTCAGATTTATTGGCTCAGGCAGAACATGGCCACGATTCCCAAGTGATTCTATTGACGGATTCTGAAGATCTTGCCCATGCTGTTAATGAGCAATTAGAAGTTCAATTGAGTTCGCTTTCGCGAAAGCAAACTGCCGAAGCTGCTCTGGAAAACAGCAAAACCATCGTGCTGGAAAGTATGGATCAATGTGTGGAGTGGTCTGATGTATATGCTCCAGAACACCTGATTATAAATACAGAAAATGCTGATGAAGTGGCTAACCAAATCGCGGTTGCAGGATCCATTTTTATAGGTTCGTTCACTTGTGAAAGTCTCGGCGATTATGCCAGCGGTACCAATCACACGTTGCCAACCTACGGCTATGCGCGTAATTATAGTGGCGTATCGGTAGATAGTTTTGTGAATAAGGTGACCTATCAAAAAGCAACGGCTCAAGGCATTCAAAATTTAGGGCCAGCTGTGGAAAAAATGGCCGCTGCCGAAGGTCTGGATGCGCACAAAAGTGCAGTGAGTGTGAGATTAAAAAGTTTAAATAATGATTAAATCGTACCTGAACGATTTTCCCCTTTGGGGAAATGTCCGCAGGACAAAGGGGCTTGGAGCATGAGTACATTCAATTTACAAAATATAGTTCGCAAGAACATCTGGAACTTAAAACCCTACTCCAGCGCCCGCAGTGAATTCCAACTCTACGGTAAAACCGATGGAGCTGACTTGACTTTACTTGATGCCAACGAGAACCCGAACGATCCAGCAATATTGGACATGGATTTGAAGATTCGCAATCTGAATCGTTATCCTGATCCACTGCAAAGCGATATCAAAGAAATCTTGAGCGAGCAAAAAGGAATTGCTACAGATCAGATTTTTGTGGGTAACGGCAGCGATGAAGCGATTGATTTATTGTACCGCATTTTTTGCGAGCCAGGAAAAGATAGTGTGATTACGTGTCCGCCAACTTACGGGATGTACGAGGTGAGCGCTGCGATCAACGATGTTGACGTGGTTGAGTTTCCATTAACCAGCGACTTTTCTCTGGATATGGAAGAGATTTTAAAAAGTGACGCTTTCGCGAAAGCGAAACTCCTATGGATCTGCTCTCCTAATAATCCAACAGGAAATGCACTCCTAAAAGCTGATTTACAACACGATTGGCAAGCAGAAAATTATACCAAAGGTGGAATGATGGACATGCCGTATGCACCAGAATTTGAACGGGAACTCAAGGAAAATAAACAGAATCTGGATCGTCTAATAGGTGGTTTTAATGGAATCGTAGTGGTTGATGAAGCCTATCAAGATTTTACCGAGAATCAAAGTTTCGTACGCAGACTGGATGATTATCCTAATCTTGTCGTCCTGCAAACCATGTCCAAAGCACATGGTATGGCTGGTGCGCGTACCGGTTTTGCTTTTGCATCACCAGAGATCATCGCTTTGTTCAACAAGACCAAACCTCCATATAATGTCAATGAGCTGTCTCAAACGGCAGTCTTGAAAGCATTACAACTCACAGATCAAACGGATCAACAGATAAGCGAAATCAAGTCCAACAGAGAAATGTTGAGCACCTTGCTGGAAGATCTGGAATACGTAGAAGAGGTTTATCCAAGCGAAGCCAATTTTATTTTGGCCAAAGTCAAAGATGCCAGCGCTGTGTATAATTATTTGAAAGATCAAGGCATTATCATACGTAATCGCAGCAGCCAGATCCCGAATACATTAAGGTTTACCGTGGGAACGACTCAGGAATGTGAAGTGTTGATGAAGACATTGAAAGAATATTGAATAATGATTAACGATTTTTGATTTCAGATTAATTCTGAATTCAAAATTCAAAATTCAGAATTGATTTTGAAAAAAGTACTATTTATAGATCGGGACGGGACCATCGTCAAGGAACCACCTACAGACTATCAACTGGATAGTTTTGAAAAGCTGGAGTTCTTGCCTATGGCGATTACCCAGTTGCATCGCATCGCGAGAGAATTGGATTATGAACTGGTGATGGTGACCAATCAGGATGGTTTGGGAACCGATAGTTTTCCAGAAAATACCTTTTGGCCAGTCCATAATTTGATGATGGATATTTTGGAAAAAGAAGGCGTGACTTTTAGCGAAGTCTTGATTGATCGATCTTTTCCAGAACAAAACGCGCCTACCCGCAAACCTCAAACTGGCTTGTTGACCCATTACATCAAGGGCAATTATGACCTGACCAACAGCTTTGTCATAGGCGATCGCAACAGCGATATGCAACTGGCAAAAAACTTAGGATGTAAAGGGATTCAATTACCATCTATAACTGATGCTTCGACTTTTGAAGACGAATTGGTGGTCTTAAAAACCGATTCTTGGAAAGAAATTTTTCAGTTTTTGCGAGGTCAACCACGCAAAGTGTCGGTGAGTAGAAAAACCAATGAAACCGACATCAACATCACGCTCAATCTGGACGGTTCTGGGAATGGAACCATCGATACAGGATTGAAGTTCTACGACCACATGCTGGAGCAATTGCAACGTCATGGTTCGCTGGATCTGGATATCAAGGTGGATGGCGATCTGGAAATCGACGAGCACCACACCATCGAGGATACCGCTATTGCGCTGGGTGACGCTTTCGCGAAAGCGTTATCCACTAAAAAAGGCATCAATAGATATGGATTTTTATTACCCATGGATGATTCCTTGGCCCAAGTGGCCGTAGATTTTGGAGGAAGGCCATGGATCGTTTGGGAAGCCGAATTCAAAAGAGAATATGTGGGCGACATGCCTACAGAATTGTTCTACCACTTCTTCAAATCCTTCAGTGATGCGGCAAAGTGCAACCTGAACATGAAGGTAGAAGGTGACAATGAACACCACAAAATCGAGTCGCTGTTTAAAGCTTTCGCGAAAGCGATAAAAATGGCAGTCAAACAAACAGGCGACGGTAAGTTGCCCAGCACCAAAGGCACGCTATGATTGCGATTGTAAAATATAACGCCGGTAATATAGGTAGCGTCACCAACGCACTCAATAGATTAGGCATTGAAAATAAGGTGACTGACGATCCTGCAGAATTGAAAGCGGCAGACAAAGTGATTTTTCCAGGCGTGGGCGAGGCTGGAACGGCGATGAAGTATTTGCGGGAACGAGAACTGGATCAAGTATTAATTAACCTAAAACAGCCGTTTCTTGGGATTTGTCTAGGCATGCAATTGATGTGCAACCATAGTGAAGAAGGTGACACTTCATGTCTCGGTATTTTTGATACAAACGTGAAGTTGTTCAAATCAACCGAGTTTAAAGTGCCGCACATGGGATGGAACAGTTTGAATACGGAATATCGATCAACGAATGACGAATTAAAAACAGATTCAAATCAAAAATCAAAAATCGTTAATCAGCAATCGTTAATCCTTCAAGGCTTACCGCAGCAGGCAGATGTGTACTACGTTCACTCCTATTATGCCGAGCTTTGCGAGGACACAGCAGCGGTTTGCGATTACATATTACCGTTTAGCAGCGTTTTGCAAAAAGATAATTTTTATGCAACCCAATTTCATCCAGAAAAGAGCGCTGGAGTTGGCGAGCAGTTATTAAAGAACTTTATAGAACTCTGATTCCTGTACACGCAGGAATCCGGCTGGTTGATTAACTAGCACCTGAATTAAACACTAACCGATTCCGCTATGCAGCGGAATGACATTACAATTAATCGTAGGTGATGGATTCCATGAGATTCCTGCCTGCGCAGGAATTTGGCTTATGAGAATAATACCAGCAATAGACATCATTGACGGGAAATGTGTGAGGCTTTCTCAAGGAGATTATAATCAAAAAACCGTTTATAATGAAGACCCGCTTGAGGTGGCCAAGGAATTTGAAGCCAATGGCATTCAATACCTTCACTTGGTAGATCTTGACGGTGCCAAAAGTGCCCACGTGGTGAACTGGAAAGTGCTGGAACGCATTGCGAGCCAGACAGGTTTGAAGGTGGATTTTGGCGGTGGCGTAAAAACCGATGAAGACATCAAGATGGTGTTTGAAAGCGGAGCCAAACAAGTAACTGGTGGTAGCATCGCCGTGAAGAATTCCGATACTTTTGAAGGATGGATCGAGAAATACGGCAGGAATAAGATTATACTCGGCGCCGATGCTAAAGATGGCATGATCGCCACACACGGCTGGCTGGAAAGCAGCGAGCTGGAAGTGGTGAAATTCATCAAGGAATGGAATAAAAAAGGCATTGAATACGTCATTTGTACCGACATTGCCAAAGACGGCATGCTCGCTGGACCCAGTTATGAATTGTATAAAGAAATCCTAGCCATTGAAACCACAAAACCAGCAGATGCTATTATTCCGTCCGCAGATGATTTTGAGAATGGTATCAAGCTGATAGCTTCTGGAGGTGTTGCGGTGGCAGATGATTTACATCGCTTACGCGAAATGGGTTGTGAAGGAGCTATTGTGGGCAAAGCCTTTTATGAAGGTAGAATTAGTTTTAAGGAGTTGAGAGAGTTTATATGAGCCTGAAAAAAAGAATCATACCGTGTCTGGATATCAAAGACGGTCGCACCGTTAAAGGAATCAACTTTGTGGGGTTGCGAGACGCTGGCGATCCAGTCCAACTGGCGCAGCAATATGCAGATCAAGGTGCAGATGAGTTGTGCTTTCTGGACATCACGGCCACCGTAGAAAAAAGAGATACTTTGGTACCGCTTGTTAGAGAAATCGCAGCGGTATTGAACATACCGTTTACCGTTGGTGGTGGCATCAACGACGTGAAACTCGCCAAAGAAATCATCAAAGCTGGAGCTGATAAAATCGCCGTGAATAGCGCAGCGGTTCATAGACCTGAATTGATCAATGAACTGGCTGCAGAGTTGGGAAATCAGTGTGTGGTGGTGGCCGTGGATACGAAAAGGATTGCGAAAAATGACCAACAGATTCCGGGTCAAGCCCGGAATGACAACTATACTGACAAAGTCTTTGTCTCTGGCGGTAGAACCGAAACCGATAAAGAAACTATAGCCTGGTGCATTGAATGTGAGCAGCGAGGTGCAGGAGAAATCTTGCTGACGAGCATGGACCACGACGGAACCAAAAACGGATTTGCGTTGGAGATCACAGATACGCTTTCGCGAAAGCTAAACATTCCCATCATCGCCTCTGGTGGCGGTGGCACGGCAGAGCACTTTGAAGAATTATTCAAAGACACGCATGCCAGTGCTGGCCTTGCGGCAAGCATCTTCCATTTTGGAGAATTGCCCGTGCCGGTATTGAAAAAGCAATTGGCTGAAGCTGGAATCGCGATTCGTATTCCTGCTAAAGCAAAAATCTGAATTTGAGTAGTTGTAATACCTAACCGTCCTGCGACGGCTGGATAAATTAAGAACATTGTAGTCGGGAATAGAAGATTTCCGACTGCGCATAAAAACAGAAGGTGTTAAATCCAAGAGGTTTCCACCTTCAAGTGAATAATTATGAAATTAGATTGGAATAAAGGAGAAAACGGATTGCTACCGGTCATCGTTCAAGATGCTACCAGCAAGCAAGTGTTGATGTTGGGCTACATGAACAAAGAAGCATTTGAAAAGACCAAGGCAGAAAAGAGAGTGACCTTCTACTCGCGCAGCAAAAAACGCTTATGGACCAAAGGTGAGTCTTCAGAAAATTATCTGGATGTGGTCAGCATTTCTAACGACTGTGATCAAGACGCTATTCTAATCATGGCAAATGCTCACGGGCCAACATGCCACACGGGTGAGACTTCTTGTTTTCAAGCTGGTGAAGAAATTCACTTTCCTTCCTCGCCGGCAGGCAGGCGCGAAAGCGAGATCCTGAAAAAAGTTAAAGATGACAAGTTCACCATCAACGATCTGGAAAAAACCATTCATCAAAGAATCGATGATCAAGTAGAAGGATCCTACACGTACTCTTTGATTCAAAAAGGAATCAATAAAGTAGCCCAAAAAGTAGGTGAAGAAGCCGTTGAAACGGTGATTGATGCCATCAACGGTAAAGAGGAAGATTTTCTTTATGAGGCTGGTGACTTGATGTATCATTATCTAGTACTACTTAAAGCCAAAGGTTTCTCACTGGCTGATATCGAAGCAGAGCTTGCCAAACGCCATAAAAAATAATAAGCCGCAACTTCCCTAAGGCTGCGGCTCTTTCCAATTCTAAGACCTCTTAAGTTCCCCTAGATCATAAAGGCATATAGAATAGTTAGTCAACAAATCAATCTTGATATTGATACACCAGGTGATTCATTTGGTCATCAATAAATTTGGATCCAGATAGGTAAAGTGCATCGGCAAATTTTTGGCCGTCGACCTCAACCATTTTGGCATTTTCAGAAATAGTACTGGTCCACGTGGTTACTTTGTAGATAGCATTTTCATAGCTTGTTGCTGCCGCACCGCGGTTGAAGGATTCTACTTTAGTATCTTCAATGACGCCACCTATGTAGATAGACTTTGCCAGATAACCCTTCCAAAGTACCTTCTTGAGTCCAGAACCTTGTGCCACGTTAAAGTCGGTTTCAAGCATATAATAATCTTCTTTTCCTCTGGAGCCAAAACCACCACTAGATGGTGCAGATATGGCCTTGTTCCCTAAAGACAAATTAGTTTTGATCACCGCATTGGCACCAGCAAGACCAGATAACCAGCTACCACCGGTTTCACTCCAGCTCATAACCAGATTGATTTCCAAAATGATGGCATCATCCAGGTCTTTGGATAAAGCGTTGTTCCCACCAGAAGCCAATTTCCCAAGAGATTTCAAACCTGAAAACATACCTTGCTTTTTGGAATCACCTTTTTCGGCGACCTTTTCACTGGCCAAGCCGTTAAATTGGGTAGGAATAATTTCCAGCATTCCAGGGTTTACACTTTCGCGCAACACAGGTCCTTTCAGTGGTACTGCTTTTTTGTAAAAATCTGTGGCAGCAGCCTTGTCCACTCCTATGATGTTGAAACCTTTTGCTTGTAGGTCTGAAACCATGTCCGCATAAAGTTGATCCACTTTTTGCTGGAGCAGGTCAGCATTTACTCCTTTAAGACCTAGGGCCGCTTGAGAAGTTGCTTCTGCCCTACCTTTTCCTCTAAACTCGCGTTTTGCTTTGTAGTCAATATCTTCCCGGTACACCTCAACCAGCACGTTGAAGTTAGCGATGTAGACATCCTTTGAGGCCTTCTTCTTAGGCTTGACACCTAGATAGTCCACTTTGGTCTTAAAGTCGGAGAGCGTTTGAGCACTAACGCCATAACCCAAAAGGACAAAACAGCAAATCCATAAAATATTCTTCATGATTTATATTTTTAAAGTTGTTCAAATATCGCTTTCGCGAAAGCGTAATATCAATAAGGCAACTGTCGTATTCTACTAGGGCTCATCAATTAACTTGAACTTAACCGCAATTAATTGTACATACAATAACTTTGAGAAAAATCAGAAAAATGAGCGATAAACAAGAATTATTAGAACCTATAAAAATTGGAGCCGTAGCATTGAAAAACCGTGTGGTAATGGCACCCATGACCAGATGTCGTGCTACTAACGAGCATCAAGCTCCAGAACAAAAACACGTCGATTACTACACACAACGTGCCGGTGCAGGATTGATCATTACAGAAGGCAGCGAGGTATCAGAAAAAGCAAGAGGTTATCCTTTTGTCGCAGGTATTTTTAACGATGCCCAGGTAGAAGGCTGGAAAAAAGTAGTCAAAAGTGTTCACGATGCAGATGGGAAAATCTTTTTACAGCTGTGGCATGTAGGCCGTACCTCATTGCCAGATTACCATGACGGACAATTGCCATGGGCACCTAGTGCCGTGAATCCAGATACGGAACTGCGCAACGCCAAAGGTGAGAAGAAACAAACCGTGACGCCACATGCGATGAGCAAGGAAGAAATCCAACAAACCGTAGGCGAGTTTAGACACGCCGCAGCAAATGCTAAAAAAGCCGGTTTTGATGGTGTAGAGATTCACAGTTCCAATGGTTACTTGATCCACCAGTTCTTCAACAACAAATCCAATGTACGTACAGATGAGTACGGCGGTACCAATGAAAATCGGGCACGTTTTTTCTTTGAAGTGCTTGAGGCCGTCAAAGAAAGCTGGCCAGAAAACCGCATAGGTTGTCGTTTGAATCCATCCTTACATGGTGTATTTGGAATTGAAGGAACACCAGATACGATTCCATTCTTTGAATATTTGATCGACCGCTTGAACAACTTTGATCTTGCCTATGTCCACTTGTCAGAACCGTTTACAGATGTGAGCGACGTCGACTTTTTAGAAACAGACATTGCCAAACATTTTAGACCTATTTACAAAGGCAATTTGATGATCAATAGTGAATTTGATCGCGAGTCGGGAAATAAGGTCATTGCAGACGGTCATGCAGACCTAGTCGCTTATGGTAAATTGTTTATCTCTAATCCAGACCTGCCACACAGGTTTGAATTGAAAGCAGAAACTGCAGAATGGGATCAAAACACGTTTTATTCCCAAGGCCGTGAAGGATATACAGATTATCCAACGCTTGAAGAACAAAAAGCCAGCTAAGCTCTAAGTCCCGTCAACAAAATATTGGGTAATTCCTTTTTAAGATCAGCTACTTCGGTAGCTGATTTTTTTGGTATCCATAAATAGATGGATCGTAAAGTGCTCAACAGATTGAACAGTATGGTTTCCACACTCAGGTTTTTGAACTCGCCGCTGGCGATACCTTCTTTGAGAATCTGCTTGAAGTCCAGTTCGTATTTCTTACGCGATGCGATGTATTCTTCATAGGCAGCTCCTTCCAGGTGCATCCAGTCGGTATTCAAGACCGCGAGAGCATCGGTGTTTTCCACTGCTATTTTGATGTGTAGAGCTATGAGTTGTTCCGCTTTCGCGAAAGCGGTACCATCATCCTTCTTCACCGCATCCATTCCAGCCGTGAATTTGCGAGCCACCTCTAGAATCAACTGCTCCAGGATTTCCTGCTTACCCGAAATATGGTTGTAGAGACTTGCCGCCTTGATATCCATGGCTGCCGCAAGATCCCGCATGGTAACAGCGCTATAACCTCGTTGCTTAAAAAGTTGCGCCGCGGTGCGCACGATCTGTTTTTTACGAGTAGTCATGGCCACAAAGGTATGGCTTAATCAGATTTTAATTTAGCTTTGATCCTATGAAGAACGCCAGTGAGAAGATTGTCTCAAATCCCTTGATAGATAGGCTACCGCCGCATCTCAAGCAATTTATCAAGCCGCAAAATTATGAATTGTATACTGCTCAAGATCAAGCGGTATGGAGACACGTGATGCATAAAAATGTGGAATATTTATCGCAGGTAGCACATGGTTCTTATCTCAATGGCTTGAAAAAAACGGGAATCTCCATCGATGAAATTCCTTCTATGTATGGCATGAACCGCATCCTCAAGGATATAGGTTGGGCAGCTGTTGCTGTGGATGGTTTCATTCCGCCAGCGGCATTTATGGAATTCCAGGCGTATAAAATTCTAGTGATTGCAGCAGATATACGTCAGTTTGAAAATATCGAATACACGCCAGCACCAGATATTATTCATGAAGCCGCAGGACACGCACCAATTATCGCCAGTCCTGATTATGCAGAATATTTAAGGCGTTTTGGCGAGGTAGGCAGCAAGGCTATTTCAAGTGCACATGATCATGATGTTTATGAGGCTGTAAGAGAATTGTCAATTTTAAAAGAGTTACGCTCTGATCAAGAGAACCACGAGCTACAGGAAAAAATAAAAAATGCCGAAGCTCGAATCGTCGAACTCCAAAACAAAAAAGTGGCACCCAGCGAGATGGCGTTGATTAGAAATCTGCACTGGTGGACCGTGGAATACGGACTTGTGGGAACACTGGACAATCCTAAGCTTTATGGCGCTGGTCTGCTTTCCAGCATAGGAGAAAGTAAAAGCTGTCTGGATCCTGAAGTCGAGAAACGTCCCTATACCATCGATGCTGCCTACCAGGATTTTGATATCACGCGCAAACAACCACATCTTTATGTGACACCAGACTTTGCTCAGTTGAGCGAAGTATTGGAAGAATTTGCCAATACCATGGCAGTGCGCAAAGGCGGTTATCGAGGCCTGCAAAAACTGATAGACTCCAAGTCACTGGGAACTATTGAACTAAGCACTGGTTTGCAGGTTTCAGGAGTTTTTAAAAGGATGATCAAGAATGAAGATAACGAGGTCATCTTTTTTGCAACCCAAGGAAAAACAGCGCTCGCCTATCGCGATAAGGAATTGATAGGTCACGGTGCGGCCACCCACAAAAACGGATTTTTGTCGCCTATAGGGAAACTCAAGGGAATCAACCTTGCGATAGAAGATATGGGACCGCGTGACCTACAGGCATACAACTTTTACGACAACGAGCGCATTGAATTTACCTTTGAGAGTGGCATACGTGTAGAGGGCTTGAATGTCACCGGTATGCGTAATATTCACGGTAAATTGATCTTGATCCAGTTTACGGATTGTACCGTGACCTACAAGGATGAGATTCTATTTGCGCCCAGCGACGGCATGCTAAATCTCGCCGTAGGTAAGGAAATCGTTAGTGCCTTTGCTGGCCCGGCAGATCATCACAGTTTTGATCTCATATTTCACGCCGTGCCTGCCGGCAGGCAGGAGAGCGACACTAAGACTATCAAGCCTCAATACTCCAAACGTGAACTTGCGATCCATGAGCTCTATCACAAGTTGAGAACCTATCGAGAGGACGATAAAATCAATGTTTCTGTATTGGAAAAAATGAAACTTCAGGTCATGGAGCATTATCCAGAGCAGTGGTTGCTTGTCCACGAGATTGATGAATTGTTGCAGTAAAGTCGTTAGTTAATTCGCTTTCGCGAAAGCGGAATAATCTTCATCCTGATCACATATTTTCAGTTTGATATTTATGTAGGTTTACTATATTTAGTGTACCCAACCTACCGAAAATGAAACCATTACCCATTCTATTATTTTTAATGGGATGTTGCCTTTACGCACAAAACCCCATGACGCCACTGGAGTCTGCTCGTGTCGCTCTCCAGCAATCCAAAGAACCACAAGATAGTATTAAGGCCTACCAAGACCTGGCTTGGTATAGTCAAACCATGTTTATTGATTCGTCATTCTATTATAATGATCGTGCGCAAGTCATTATTGATAGAATTAAAGACACTCTAGGTGGCCTTACCAACATTAAGGAAAAAGCAGGTTACCTATATCGCTCTGGACAGTATGACAAGGCGATCCAGTCTTACATCAATGCCAGGTCACAATATCAAAAACTGGGCGATTCCTTAAACGTTGCAAAAATCAACAGTAATCTAGGTGCCGTCTATCAAACCTCATCGAGGCCTCAAGAAGCGATGAAGCAATACATCATGGCGTTAAAGTTCTTTGAGAGTGATCCTCAATTCGACCCCATTACGGCTAGCACGCTTACCAATATAGGCGTCCTGCACAATTCCATGGCAAATCGCAAACAGGCCATGGAATACTTTAAACGGGCAGAGCGAATTATAGATCAAGGGAATGATGTCATCCAGAAAGCCAATCTAAAAATGAACATGGGCGGCTGGTACATCAATGAGAAGCAAATGGATCTGGCTAAAGAGTACCTGGAAGAGGCTCGCGAACTTGCCATCGCAGGTAATAACTACACAGCGCTGGCAGCGGTAGACCAAAACCTGGGATTGATTGCCACAGACGAGAAAAAATTTGAAGACGCCTTGGTGTACTTTACAGAATCCCTTTCCATCAAACAGCAATTGGGTGATATGAATGAGGCTGCCACTTCGCAAGTTAGTCTGGCCACCATTCAAACAGAACTGGGAAATTACGATGCTGCCATTACGAATTTGAGAGAAGCAATTTCCATATTCGAAAAAAATAAAAACGAAGAGCGACTACTCATTGCTTATCCATCTTTGAACGTAGCTTATATCTATGCCAATGAAAAAGACAGTGCCTTTGTCTATCTGGACAAATACACATCGCTAAGGCAAAAAATGGCCGAGGATGATATCGCAGGCATCACCCTTGAGCTCGACAAAAAATATCAAACTGAAAAGAAAGACCGAGAACTAGCGGAACAGAAATCGGCTATTTTGCAGAAGGAACTAGAAGCTAAGCAGCGCAATCTTTATCTCATTCTATTGGGATTGGGACTGTTCTTTGCCGTGATCATAGGCTGGCTTATCATACGTCAAAAAACACTAAAGAATAACCAACTGCGACAAGAAAGCAAATTGAAAGCAGCCCAAGCCGAAATCGAGAAACAAAACAGCCTGCAAGAGCAGCGTCTTAGTATTTCGCGCGACCTACATGATAATATTGGATCCCAACTAACCTTTCTTATAAGCAGCATGGACAGTTTGCGCTATGCCAAACAGGTCGCACCGGAGACCGCCAATGATAAATTGGAAAACTTAAGTCAATTCACCCGCAAGACCATAGGCGAGTTGCGAGATACCATCTGGGCTATGAATCATGATGAGATCTCATTCCAAGATCTTCAGGAGCGATTGACGTCTCACATCAACACGGCAAATCAAGCATCTGCAACGACTCAAATTTTACTCAATATTGATCCTGAGATCAATAAAGCGCATTCTTTTGACTCTGTAAAAGGCATGCATATTTTCCGTTTGATACAGGAAGCAATCAACAATTCCATCAAATATTCGGGTAGCGATACCATCCACATTGATTTTGAAAAAGCAGACCTCAATGGTAAGAATGCCTTCAAAGTCACGATCAAGGATGATGGAAAAGGATTTGATCCTGATCAGGTGCCGTCAGGAAACGGCATGCGCTACATGAAAGAACGCGCAGAAGCTATTGAAGCAGATTTTAACTTGACTTCAAGTCCTGAGAATGGAACCTCGGTAATTGCCGTGGTGCCTTGCTAGATAAGATTGTTGTTGCGTGCCTTTTCTACTGCTTCCATTTTTGAGTGTACTTGCAGCTTTTTATAGATGTTCTCAATATGCTTGCGGACAGTGCTGGGTGACAAGATTAAATTGTCTGCAATCTTTGTATAACTCAATCCTTGTGCAAGTTGCTCCAGCACTTCGGTTTCTCGGGTTGATAGATCGTATTCCTTATCGTCTTTATGTTCTATGCTTTTGGGATTGCGCAGCAGTCGTAAGGTCTTCATCGCGATGGATGGCGTCATGGCCGCGCCGCCGTCCAGCGTTTCCAGTATTCCGTTTTTGAGGGATTCTGGGTCGACCTCTTTTAACAAGTAACCATCTGCACCTGCCTGGATCGCGTTGAAGATGTGGTCATCATTATCAAAAACGGTCAACATGATGATCTTGATATGTGGATACCTACTTTTTACCAGCGCGGTAGCCTCTACACCATTCATTACCGGCATTTCAATATCCATAAGGATCAAATCAATATGGCTGTGCTTTTCCAATTTCTCTAGGACGTCCTTACCGTGAATCGCCGTAAAACGCAGATCAAAATCATCAAAAAAAGATAGCTTTTCTTTAGTCGCATGAATCAGGAACGAGTTGTCGTCGACAATGGCATAACGTATTTTCATAAAGGTAACTGGTTAGTTATTTGAAAGATATGTAAATAATCGAATAAACATCTGCACATTTTCTATCACGATTTTCAGGCTATCGCGATACATTTTAGGTAGGCTTTTGGAGTCTTCAGAAACTACTTGATTCCATCGTAGCAGCAAGCTGCCATAATCTTTGAGATGTTGCTGTTGTAGATGATCACGTTGTTGCAGACGATGTATTTCCAGATAGGCAGTATCTAGCTTTGAGATTATAATTTGGTTGAGTTCGCTTTCGCGAAAGCGATCTATTTCCAGACCAACTGCTATACCAGAGCCTACCAGAAAAAGTACCAACATCAGTAAATATTCCAGTTGTGCCGGGTCAAAAGCAGCCATCGCTATGTGAGTTGCAGCCATCATCGTTGATTATCTCGCCACGCGCATCTGGAACATGAGGTCAAAATCTGTGGAACCTACTTCTTGACCGTCGGCATAAAAAAGTCTTCTAAAAATCATCCTACCGTCGCCGTTAGTGACCACATAACGCTTTGTCCAGTCGGGAAATCTCGTGTCGCGAGATTCTGAGGCGTACATGAGTTTATCGTGCTGGCGGTAGGTTTCACGCATCCATCGAGCAAAGGCAGATGGATCTTTGGCGCGTTGTTGCAGTAGTTTTTGAACCTCAGCAATGGAATTGTCGCTTTCAAAACCTATTCCCATTAGATTTACGTCAGACTCGTGATAGACCGCTCTATTCTCGCCTTCCATGGTAGAGAAAAGCGGTTTGCCACCTGCATAGAATACATATTTGGTCTGGAGTTCAGCGGTTGTGAAATCACCTTCTACCTGAGTGACACAGTACAATTCACCGTTTTTATATTCAAAATCAGTCTTGATCTCAAAACCGGTCTTGTTGACCGTGTGGATGTTACTTATCCTATTTTGTGAATCGTAACGATAGGTCGTGGTATAATTGGTATACACGCCTGTGCCTGTTTCTTTAACAAGCCTACCAGCGGCATCGTGTTCATAAACGACATTGGTATTGAAGTTGGCCGCACTAGCCGTTTTGACCAGACTGTCCAACTGCTGACCTTTATATTTATAATCCATCAAGGTCTCGCTGGCATAATCGCCCATGATGCGTAGGTATTCTTTATCTAGAAGACCTTGCTCATTAAAAATGAGCACCTTGAGCGATGTAGGTTGATAGCCAGTACTATCTGCTTGATAATAGACGGCTTCAGTTTTGGTGACTTTCTTCTCAAATCCATAATCTGCTTGATGGATGAGCGGCAACATTTGATGCAGGTTGGCATCTTTTTCATAGGATGGTTGGGAGTATGCTTTCGCGAAAGCGAAGAACACCCATAGAAAGAATACGTTTTTCATACCTTACTGTTTTCATCAAAATTGAAATTAAATCATGCGTGAACCTATAAGGCAATTGCCTTAATCACTGTGCATTGGCAAAATCGATATGTGCGCTAAAGTTTTTCCAACTGTGTAGGCAAAGAAGCCAGCCAATCCGGATCTGGAAGCTTACTTCCTTTAACGGTTCCATCGCTGTGATAAATGATCCCGGTGTCAATCCAGCGCAACGGCTGGCGTAAACTAGCGCCGAAGATTTTGGTCTTGGCCGTCCATGGTAACGTGTCATTATAAAAAGTCTGCTCTTCAAGGGTCCAACCCGTGTAGGATTTTTGAAAATGATCAAATGGACTTTCTATGACTGAAGGACTCGACCTTGCGCTTCTTAGCATCTTGCGGGCTTCTTTCAGTTCTTCATGTATGGTCTCAGGATTGGTCTGTTCGATAACCCCTTTTTCTGTACTCAAATAGCTCATCTCGCCATTGGCAAGATTAAAGGCTGCGTAAGGCTTATCGTCCTCATGGAATAGCACTACAAAATCCTTGATGATTTTTCCTGAAAGGATTCCAGTGACGGTTTCTCGTTGTTCCAGCAATTTCCCGCTGTCATTGTATTTGAACCTGGTGATGGATTTCCCCATAAATCCATCTTCTATTATGGAATCCAGCCGATTTTTACGGTCGTAATAGTAAACCTCTTGCTGATAGCGGCCCACGAGACCGTCACGACGGTAGAGCGTGTCTATTTTTCCAGAAGATGAATTGACGGTAACGATGTTTTGTAATACATCTTTGCTATAGGTGTAATGGCGCACCAGATCGTCGTGATGAAATTCCTTGATCTGACCTGCTTTATCAAACACTAGCTTATGAGCTGGCCTGCGCTGGGCCAAGGATCCATCCGCAGTGATTTTCCACTCAAATTCTATAACCGAATCCACAGGTTTTGAGAGCTCAAATTGCGAAAGTCTCGTTTTTTGAGGTAAGTAGGATTTGATGGTTTGGGCCTGTAGTGAGTTCGCTTTCGCGAAAGCGAGAAACATGAATATCACTATAACTTTTTTCATGTGCTATGATTTAAAAACGGCTTTTCAACGTTAGTAATACGTAACAACTCTTTTAGTCACACCACCATTCTCGACGCTTTGCTTTGTCCAGTTGCCATGCTTATCAAAAATGTAGCTGTAATGGGTGGTCTCACCGTACAAACTAGAAGAGCGCATGATACCGTCCTTGTAAGTGTAAACCTGTGGTTGCGGGTTGTTGGTACTTTCAATCGTGATTTTAAGGGTGTTATCCTCCAACGTCTCGTAGTGGTAAGTATCCTTTGAAATGGGGTCGTCGCCATAGGTGTAGTGCCAGGTGGTAACGCGTCCCAAATCGTCATAAGTGTAGGTAGTGCGATAAGGAATACCGTTTTCAACTCCATGGCTGCCTGCTAGAAGTCCGCTTTTATAATAGGTGAAATACTCCACATCATCACTGCCGTTATAGGTCATTTTTTCTATTTGTCCCTGCTCATTTTTGTAATAGGTATATTCCACATCGCCAGTAGTGAGTTTGATGTAGTTAGCCGTGTGCAGGTATGTATCATGAGAGCTTTCGGTGAGGTATCCTTCCTTGTTGAAATGGTCATCGCCAGCTCGTTTCACGTTTCCTTTCAATGCCAAGTCTGATTTATGAAAAAAGGCCACCACGGGATTCATGGGAGCACCATCATGCACTTGCGCAACTCTTACCGCAGAATATTCCACAGTTTCGCCACAAGAGCGGAATAAACCTTTTTGTGTGAAGGCAAGAAAGATCGCGAGAATGATAAGCTGTTTCATGACTTGGATTATTTCACAAATGTTTGACCTGTGTGTTTTGCCAATGCATAGTTTCCAGGAGTCTTTGAAGAATAGTTGGCCAGATAGTAGGCCGGCTTTTCATTGATGTAGAAATGTGCGTTGCCGGCTTTATCCAGATAATATTTGAAAGTGCCCAATTTGATGTATTCACCGTTTGAAAAAAGGGTCACTCCTTTTTCGTTTTTGTGGATCCAGTCGTTTGCTGAGTACGTATAACTCGCACCAAAACGGCTGTTGTTTTTATTTTCTACATCTACAAAAATGGTCTTGTTGAGCTTTTTGAGATATACCAGCCAGCGACCTGGTTGTACCACGGTCACCGCATAATCTGCTGGCGGGATCGTGGCGCCGTTATTATAAAAGTAGGCGGCTTTTCCATCCTTATACATTACGATCACCTCGTTTTCCTTTGCTATACGTCTGGCATTTGCAACACCATCCATTTCAATGTTCTTGTAATCTGAGATTACAAAATCTTCCAAGCCATAACCAAACAGCAGGTCCATATCGCCTAGGGCTATTGTGAAGTACTTGGGATTTTCAATACGCAGCCCGTTTTGGTAAAATTGAAAGGTGGTTTCTCCTGTTTTCTTAACCTCTATGGTCGCATTTTTATTAAAGGGTACAGTCTCTACACTACCAGCAGATTCTGATTTTTTAGGTTTAAAATCAAAAAGCTTCTCGCCATTGTATTTTCTACCCAGGTAGAGTTTCTTCTCTGTATTGGAGGAGCTGCCAGTGAGGACATAAACCGGTTTGCCCGCTTTCATAAAAACAAAATCTCCGTTTTCAATAGTCTTCCAGCTGGTGTTGGAATAATCCTCCATCAAGACACCATTCTCTATGATCTGGAATTCATTTTTTTGAGGATCCTGACCATAAGCCATGTAGTCACCTATTTTTAACTCTGCGTTATAAAATCCGTTTTCAGATTTATAATCGGGAACTGTGTAATGTCTTTGCAGCGTGCTATCTACCACGTAATAGCTGTTGCCATAATAGCGGCCTTTAAAGTTTTTCAAGGGTGTGCCCCTATCATAAAGCTTAATATATCCATCGTGATGTTCCATAACGTATGGGCTTCCTGCTGCTACTTCCGGCGCGATTCCTTTAACTCCTAAATCTTCGTTTGATACATAACCACCGTCACCCAGATAATAATGCTGTCCTACGTCAATGTAGAACAGGGCGCCGTTGCTGATGGATCTTCCGCCCATCCACTGTTTACTTACCGGGCGACCATGTAACATGACATAAGGGATCACTACTTTGCTGCCTTCCACAAAGGGTAGTTTTTCCCAGTTGAGCTTGCGGTCTTGAACGATCTTGTCCACATCGTCATAATAAACAATGCTGCGACCGGTAATGGTTGTGGTATATCGCGGATTGATGACTTTTTGAGTGATCCAATTACCCTTGTGGTCAAACGTGTACTCATATTTTATAGGTGGATCACTACCCCAGGATAGTTCCATTTGAAGACCATTCTTGAACTTTGTGGTACCATAATACGTTGTGCCATCGCTATTAGTGTTCGTGCTTGTCACCCACAACATATCTCCTTTCTGTTCATAGGTATACTGGGTGGTTTTTGTGGTTTTATCCTCTTTCCTGTAACTACTGGTTTCCATCAACCTCTTGCGGGAATCATATTTATAGCTGTGGATCCAGAATTGATTCTCTTCACGAGTCAGGCATTTTTGACTATCATAGGCGTAGTAGGTCGGTGAGTCTGAATAACTAGGCTTCTCTATGGTGATCAAGCCGTTTTTCATTTCTATAAAAGACTTTTTGTTAGCGATGGCTTCCTGTAAGCTGTAATCACTAGGTTTATATTCTTGTTTTCCATCTCTAGAATATTTTCTGTATTCCACACTATAAACAGATCCCTTGACGTTTCTGGCCGCTAATTCAGTGTAATATTGTCCCACGGGATTCATGGGAGCGTTGACCATGTCGATATGCACTTGCGCTTGTAGAAAGTCCGCTTTCGCGAAAGCGAATACCATTAAAATCAGTAAAACATGTTTCATGAGTTGGTTCTTTGAACCAAAATTGCCCTAAATCAACCATCGCTGAAATAGGGCAATTGACGTAAAGTCAATTTCAAGACCGCTCTAACGAAAACCAAATGGCCGTCACCAGCGCCAGTAACAGAGCCAAAATTTGAATAATGGCGATGCTCTTGATCCAGCGATGCCGCGGCTCACGTCTCCACAACATCAAGTTGAGCGCTACCGAGACCACAAAAAAGGGTAACGTGAAAAATAAATTGGCATAATAGAACCAGTACCATCCCGTAAGTAAGGCAAACACCGCCAGGACAAGTGAAGGTATCGCGAGTGCATTATTTTGATGGGTTCTATTTTTAAAAAGAACTTGAGATACTATGATGGAGATCACGAGAATAGCGCCGGCAATACTGCAGGTGGTTACCGCTAATTGAGAAGCGCTATTCATCAAAATTCTTGAGGCCGTATTGCTTTTTGGCGTCAGTGAGTAACTCGTCTAGAGTTGCTGTTTCCTTACCAGTAGTGACGCCTATTTTTTGATCATCTTCAAGGATATATTCAGTGATAAAGCCTTCAATTCTAGGCTTTTTGTCATATCCTTCATAGATCTCGATACGGGCGACTTCAAAGCCGTTGATCATCTTATAGGTATAGGGTCTAGTGTTAGTGGAACCATCCTTTTTCAAGGTGGTTTTGCTTATCAAGTTTCCCTTTTTGTATTTGAAGGTTTCTTGGGAGATGACCTGATCATTTTTGTCAAAAACCGTGTACTCTTCCGTTTTGCCTTTTTTGAGTTTAGTGACTCTTTTTTGCCACAGTCGGTCACCATCATACACGACTTGAATGGTCTGGTCTGGAAAATAGGAAGTTCTTGCCGTCAACTTATCATTGCCGTTATAGGAATCTTCCTGGCTTTTCTCTCCTTTTGCATTATAGGAAATAACCGTTTTAGGCGCGTAGGATCGGCTATGAGTGGCCGCCTCAGTTATCGTGACTGGATTGGTACCTGTATAGACATAGTCATACTCATATTTACCATCTGTCTTTGAACCGGTACGAAAGTGAATTCTATGTACCATTTGGTTTTTATCGTTATATGAGAGTTCATAGGAATCGGTACCACCACCTAATCCATAGGCCGTACGTTGGTAGATCAAATTACCTTTATTAAATTTATAGTTAACGGTCCTGCCGGCCTTCCAGCTTTTATTGTAGTTCTGGAAATCGTACTGACGTTCACTTACACCTATGGTTTTCTCTGGAAAATCATACTCACTTAGTTGGAGTTTTTCCTGAGCGATACTGGTCCATCCTATAAAAAGAAAGAACAAACTGGCTAGAGCTACTTTCATATATTGAAAATTTAAGAGGTTGATTGAAAAATTACTGGCGCTGTTTAGAGTTTTGCTTGATAAAAGCTTCATCCACCACCACATCACCACTCACGGTTCCATCTGCATAAGTAATCTTGCGGAAGTAATATTTATGCACCGATGGATCATGCTGAGGTTTATAAATCGCTGCGGTCCAGTCGCCTTTTTTGTTGGTTTTTGAAACAGACAGCGGTGCCTTCCTGTCAGATTCAGTAAGTTGGGAACTGATGAACTTGTTATAAGCCGCCACATCACTTACCGCTAGGTCTTTAAGTTTTCGAACATTAGAACCTGCTTTATCCAAGTCGAAAAATTTACTGGTCCCATCAAACGGATATAAGTAGGCCTCTACATACGGGCTATCGTCCTTATTTTTAAAAAGGATCTGATCCTTGTAAAAAACAAAATAATCACTAGACGGCGTCGACTCAATCGTAGTCACGGGACCGTAATACCTATAATAATCCTTTTTATCACTTTGTTGTGGATAATAAGTCTGGCTCAACCTACCGTTTTCATACATAAAATGAGCGGTGCCAATTGACTTGATCTGCCCATCATTGTTGACGATATAGTCAATCTTATTAGCACCATAATTGGAACCGGACATCTCGCCTACCAGCTTGCCGTTTTTATAGTTGTACTCAACGCCTTTCTGGATAAATTGGTTTTGATCCACATACTGCTTGATCGTGCCATTATCGTTAAAAACGTAACCCTTAAATTCCAGCGGCACCACTTTTTCCTCTTTGTCTCTCTCATAAACCGCAATCTCAATCTGCTTTACGGGTGCTTTGACATCGTAGTGTTCCCAGGAAACCTCCACAGGTTTGAACGGCATTTTAAAGTCATTAAGTATGATGTGTTGTGCTTGTAGGGAGTTCGCTTTCGCGAAAGCGAAAACCATCAACATCGCTGCTATCTTTTTCATCCTTAGTCTATTTTAATCTTCTTCAATTCCTTAATGACCTCATCCTCTGAAATGGAGGCATTTGTCTCGCCCTTGATTTCTCTCACGGCAAGATTTGCAACCATTCCAGATCCATAATCGCGTATCTCGCGCGACACACGCAACACCCAAGCATCGTTGTCGTAGGTGTAATAGTAGCCGTAACTTTCCCTGTCACGGTTCATATCTTGATCCAGCATCCAGGATCTTATCTGGTTACCGTTGTTGTCCAGCTCATATTCAACACCTCTGGTAGGGTTACCGTCTGCATCATACGTGGTGGATTTGACCTCAACGCCGTTTTTGAATTGCTTGACGCGTTTGGAACTAAGCTTACCATCGTTGGTATAGTAGGTAATAGTCTGCATATCGTCGCCAAATTCTGTGCGCTCACGCAAGACGTTATCATTATTGTAGATCTCTTCCACAGTTTTTTTATCGCCCTCAAAATGTTGGACGATTTTGGGCACATAGTTCTGACCGTTTTCTACCGTCACCTTGATTACTAGCGGGTTCGTACCTTCATAGGAATAGGTCTTGATGATTTCCTGATCGTAATTAGAATTGCGATCCACGATCTTGCTCAGCCTGCCTTGATCGTCATAGGTGTAGTTTTGGGAAATGGTTTGCCCTTCAGGAAACACTTGTTTGTGGGTCAGAAATTTGCCTTCATCATTAAAGGTAAATGTCGAGGTACTTTTAAGCTTGAGCTCGTCACTCGCATATTTATAGATCATGGTTTTCTCGACCAGTTCTGTTGTACCGGCAGGTGCATTCATTACGGCCAAATCATTTTCTGCTTGACTGGTTGCCGAGTTGCATGAGACAAGAATGATCGTGGCGATAAGCAATAGACTGATGTAGTGTTTTTTAATCATGATAATCTTATTGATGGTTAGAATTATGATGCGTTAAAATTGCAGCTATTAAGAGTATGATGCCATAGGGCAACTGCCGTAAAGTTCATTTACCATTTATGGACAGCACCGTATTGCTATGAAAACCTATACCTAGCTCAATGATTTGTCCCTTATGTACCTGATGGAAGTGCTTGTCGCCCAAATAATATTTGGCGTTGTTCATCACGATATATTTTGACTTGCTGCTATGCTTTCCTGTGTTGCTATAGGTGGAATAGTTGACTTTATCAGTCACGGCGCCTTTAAGCAGTCGTACCTCGCCATGGGCAAGGTCTTTCCACTGTTTGTACGCAAGACCAGCAAACATGAGAAATGCGATGGTAGGAATGACAAATGCAGCCAGCCTAAATAACTGGGGCAAGTTTTCAAAATAATAGGCCAGCGCGTAAAACAACAGCAACACCGGCAATAGCAACAGATAACCCATCAACTTGCGTCTTAAGCTACGTCGCTCCTTCTGGTTCATCAATCTGGTGGCCATGGTCGTCATTGATAATATGTAATGACGTGTTCTTGGGTAGTGTCGTAGGCTGGGCTGTAGAAGCTTATAATATTGCCATAATCGTCGAGAACCACGTCTTCATAATTATCGGCGCCCATAAATATGTAATTGACCATCACGCCATTGTTGTAAACAAAGTCAACTGTTGCGGTTCTATCAAATGCCCTTGTCTGGCGAATCATCAGGTTTTCGGGCGTACCATTGTAGGAATAGTTGGTGGTGTAAGCCTTATCATCTTGCCAGTCGGTCGTAGAGATCAACCGATTTTGATCGTCATAGGTGTAGGTCAATCGGCTTGTGTCACCATCGCTGGTAGTTATTTCCTCTATTAGATTACCGTTGCCATCATAGGTATAGCTGCCAGCATCGTCACTGCTGGCAACTGTGTAGCCAGTAATTTGATTCTTGTCATTGAGCTTGTAGGTAAAGACTTGTCCAAATTGTTCCACAAGGATGGCATCCTTAACATATTTAAATTTCTTGGGGCTGTCGCCAGTCTCAGTAACCAGGCGGCCTTGACGATCAAATTCAAGTTGGTCCACGGTTTTCACGGGACCCAAATAGCCATGATGCGTGGCTTTATATTTGAGCGTAACTGGATTTACAGGCGCCACGGATTTGTCTTGTGCTTGAATCGCCAAGCCAAAGAGGAGTAAAAAGAGGATCATTAATGATTTCATGAGAGTTGATTTAAAAGGTTAATGGGAGAAATGAAGTATGTGGAGTGTAACGCTTTCGCGCCGTGCCTGCCGGCAGGCAGGAAAGCGAACTAACTATTACCAGTGAAACACCCCAAAGAAAATGGCAGAAGTCACTGTCAATAGCACCAGAAGCGCATAGTTCCAGAGAATGATCTTAGTCAGTCGTTCTTTAGAACCTAGTTTTCTAACAAAATAGAACAAGACGACGGAGATCAATAGTGCCGGTAATGCCAGAAAAATATTGAGATAATAGAACCAGGTCCAGCAAAAAACCAGTGCCCAAACCGCACAAATCATACAAGGAATGGCAAGCGCGTAATATCTGGTTTTATCGTCTTTATTTTTAGTAAAGATCCACGCGATGAGAATAGCGGCGAGTGCTGCTAAAAATATAGCTATAGTGTACGACCACATTCCCATGACCTACTCGTTGCCATAAACTTCCAGGGATCTAACCCTATTGAAAGTGTTGTCACTTACATGTAATTGCACTCGTTCACCTTTAAAGATATCATGACTTAATAGCAAGCTTATCTCATTCAAAGCATAATCCATACTCTCGTCAGTATGATACTGATCTTGGGTCACCATATTGACATTGATGATGGAATCTTTGACCAATTGGAAACTCACCATTCCATCTTGTCCATATTCCAGGCTGTCCATAAGCATGGAAAATTGTGTGGCCTGTTCCTTTATTTCTGGATCATTGTAGTACACCTCAACACCGCCAGTGGCCACACGGTCGCCATAGCTGTGGCAAGATGTAAGTAAAACAATAAGAGCGAGTAGGTATATGATTCTTTTCATGCCTTCAGATTTAATGTTTCGATTTGATTTGAAATCAAAGAAACAATCTGATCATGCAATTAGAAATAGGGCAATTGCCGTAAATGATGACTAAAAATGAAAAAGGGAATCCCTATAAGTATTATTTAAATTCAGAAAAATCGCTTTACACAGCATTTGACGACAATCGCCCTAAATAAATTAATTATGTTAAAATTCAAAAATGTTTAGACGAACTGCACACTTCTTACAGAACATTCTTACAAATGTAGAATAGCATATGTATTTCATCGGTAAATTGACACTTAATCGGTTAAACTGACCTTTTAACAATTAATAACCTATATCATTGTCCAAATATTTGTTAAGATGTATTCCCCAAGTAAACGATTTTTAATAGTAAAAGTTTTAATAATACTTTTTTGTGCTCCTGCATTTTCGCAAGTTGGAATAGGAACTATAACTCCAGACCCATCTAGTATTCTAGACCTTTCTGGATCCAATAAAGGATTTTTGGGACCGCGTGTTTCCCTGAGCGATGTAGCAGATGCTAGCATCGATGGATCTGTGCCTAATGCAGAAGGTTTAATGGTTTATAACACTAACCCATCCATTACAAATGGATTGGGAAAAGGCTATTATGTCTGGAATGGTAGTGCGTGGTCCTCGTTAACAGCAACGCCGGCTGTTCAAACCGTTGCTGGTGATATCAAAAATGGCTTCCAACCTACAGATCATAATGGATGGTATCTATTGGACGGTAGAGCCGTTTCTAGCCTTCCACTTGCCGCTAGAACAGCAGCCGCATCATTAGGCTTTACCAGTAATTTGCCTAATGCGACCAATAGAGTTCTAAAAGCAAGAAATACAGGAGAGACACTAGGCGCAATATCTGGTAATAGCACAGGAAATCAGGTAACTTTAAATGCCAATCAAATTCCAGCCTTGACCGGTTCTACCGATAATTCTGGCGCACATGATCATCAATATGGTGATGAAGCGGCAGACCTTTATAGAATGGGATTTAGAAGCGGTAATAATTTTTACGCCTATATATCTAACGGTAACTATACAGATCTCCCAAGAAACACTTCTTCTTCTGGAGCGCATAATCACCAGGTGAATGTAAATTCTGGCACCAGCAACGCTCCTGTTTCCATTAGTCAGGCAAGTATTGTGACCAATGTATTTGTTTACTTAGGCCCATAAACACCAGCTGTATCATATGGAAAGCGTCCTGTATATGCAGGACGCTTATTTTGTTCTAGAACAGGTCAATCACCTACTTCTAGAATTGTAGTTGAAGATATGTATTGAAAGTGCGTAGGTGTTAATTTGGTATTTTTAAGTCATGAAACATGAATTTCGTGACGATAAGGATGATAGTCTCTTTGTACTTACCAGCTTTCAAGGTAAGCCATCACTAGACCTTCTAGATCTTGATGATCTTTATAAGATTATATGGTGCCATCACGGTAAGCAATCACTCGTCGTTGATGGGTATCGTATCACACTACAAGAAAATCAAATTCTATTTTGCACGCCCAACAATAAAATTCAGATCCAAGAAAAAGGCAACTCATTAAAAGCATCTCTATTTAACCGAGAATTTTACTGCATTAGAGATCATGATAACGAGGTTTCCTGCATGGGCTTGCTGTTTTATGGATCTTCCAGTGCGCCTGTAATTAAATTAGGCGATAAGGAAAAAACCACGATGGAAGCCATGTTTTTGATCTTCCAGGAAGAGTTTGAGAATAGGGACCATATTCAAGGTGAGATGTTGCGCACCTTACTTAAAAGACTACTCATAACCTGTATACGATTGATCAAAAAAGATGAACATATTCAAGATATGTCCATCAAACAAGTGGACCTGATCCGGAAATTCAACATTCTAGTGGAGCAACATTTTAAGCAACACCATCAAGTGGTTGACTATGCAGATTTGTTGTTCAAGTCACCCAAAACACTCTCCAACTTTTTCAAGAAACACGACATCCATTCTCCGCTTAAGATCATTAACGATAGAATTACCCTAGAAGCAAAACGATTACTCCAATTTTCAGATCAAACGGCTGAGGAGATTGCTTACGAGTTGGGCTACAAAGAACCCAGTCATTTTTCCAAATTTTTTAAAAAACAAACCGGCAAGTCACCTCTTCAATTTAGAAAGGAGAAGTCAGTGTTATAACACAATTCCATAGATACCTTTTTCACATCTTATTAGTAAACCATTACATGCCATTCTGGCCCTTACAAAATCGATCATAAAATCAGAGGCTTTACCACAGTTTTTTGAAACAATCACGCCAACTTCTGTAAATTCACTGCCTATGAAAAATTATACGATTGCCATTCATGGTGGTGCGGGAACGCTACTTAAACAGCATATGACTACCGAAAAAGAGACTGCATACAAACAAGCTCTAAGCATCGCCCTGGATCAGGGAACTGCGATTCTTGAAAATGGCGGCACGGCAGTAGATGCAGTAGCTGCTGCGGTAAGAAACATGGAGGATTCACCACTATTTAATGCTGGAAAAGGCAGCGTGTTTACAGCTCAAGGAACTCACGAGATGGATGCTGCCATTATGGACGGCAAGGATTTGAATGCAGGTGCTGTATCACTTATCACTGGTATCAAAAATCCCATAGATCTGGCAAGAGACGTCATGGAGCACAGCGAGCATGTTTTCCTTGCCGGCGATGGAGCCATGGAGTTTGCCAACTCAAGAGGTTATCAAACTGAAAAACCTGAGTATTTCTTCGATCAACTGCGGTATGATCAATGGCAGGAAATTAAAGATAGTGAAAGATTCCAGTTGGATCATTCTGTGAATAAGGATTCCAAATTTGGCACCGTTGGCGCCGTGGCCATGGATCAACAAGGAAATATCGCTGCTGCGACCTCAACCGGTGGCATGACCAATAAAAAATGGGGACGCATAGGTGACAGCCCCATGATAGGTGCTGGGAATTATGCTAACAACCATACGTGTGCCGTAAGCTGCACCGGTAGCGGTGAATTCTTCATTCGTGGAGTGGTAGCCTATGAAGTCAGTGCATTGATGGAGTTCAAAGGCTTGTCTCTAGAGCAAGCGGCGCATGAAGTCATACAAAACCGCGTCAAAAAAATAGGTGGCGATGGCGGTTTGATCGCGGTCGATGTTCAAGGCAATATCACCATGCCGTTCAATACAGCTGGTATGTATCGCGCTTTCGCGAAAGCGAACTCTCCCAAAACCATTGCGATCTACAAAGATTAACGGATTAATTTTAAAATTGCGTTGACAATGATCTGTTACGATTCTGCAGTGTGACTTTCGGCTGGAACGATTTTCAACTTGCGCTTTTTGATATTAAAGATATCGCCGTTGGATAGTACATGTGTGCGCATGTTTGCCACAGATAGGTTCTCGCCATTCTCGATGTAAGGCAAGTTGTTGTGGGTCACTTTTCTGGGATCAAAAAGAATGATCATTCCAGAACCTATAACCTCGATCGTCTTTCCTTTTTTGATCACGAGACCTGTATCTTCGGCAAGGCCTACGCCCAATAGATCTGGGAAGGTTGCAACACTTTCTGCAAGACGACCAAAACGGCCTCGACGAATAAAATGCGAGTCGATAATCAAACTGGGAATGAAAGACATGCCTTGACCTAGGCCTACGGCACCTTTGACAAAAGATTCTTTAGCACTGCCGCCAGTGATCATCTCTTTAGACATGCACATCGCACCAGCGCTGGTTCCAGCAATTACAAAATTGGTATTCTGATACTTGTCCATGATAATGCTGTGCAGTTCCGTGCCGCCTATTTTTCTGGTGATTAAGGACTGGTTGCCACCACTAAACATCACGCAGTCTGCCCTGCGCATCAATTCCAGAAATTCTGGTTTGAGTGAATCCTCACGTTCTCTTATGTCCATGATGTGGACATTTTCGCAACCTAGCTTTCCAAAAGCTTGCAAATAATTATTGCTTACCTCTACCGGTATTTGACTTGCGGTAGGTACCACGACTATGGTGGCATTAGTGCCACCAGTCTCGGCCACAACTCTTGCCAGAATCCCTTCTTGAATGAATTCCAAAGTATAGATTTCCTGCTCCTCAATTCCTTTATCCTCATTACCACCTATAGGTATAAGCGTTCCTTTGATCTCCATTTTTGTATGCTTTTTTGCGTCTACAAAAATACCATTTGTCTATAGAAAGGCCTACATTTAAAGGCTTTCATCCCAACTTAAACCGATTATATGAAAATCAGAGAGATCAACGCCATGCGCGGACCTAACTATTGGTCGATAAGACGTCACAAACTAATTGTCATGGTTCTCGATCTGGAAAAAATGGAGGATTATCCTTCCAATAAGATTCCCGGTTTTAGTGAACGACTGGAAGCCATGTTTCCTGGAATGTATTCTCACCGCTGTTCTGAAGGTTGTGAAGGCGGTTTCTTCATGCGTGTCAAAGAAGGTACCTGGATGGGTCACGTTATTGAACACATCGCCCTAGAGATCCAGACGATGGCTGGAATGGATACCGGTTTTGGACGCACACGTGATTATGGAGAAAAAGGAGTCTACAACGTAGTGTTCTCTTATATGGAAGAAGAAGTAGGACGCTATGCCGCAAAGGCCGCCGTACGCATTTGCGAAGCCTTGATAAGTGCAGAAGACTATGATCTGGATCCAGATATTCAAGAGATGCGAGTATTACGAGAAGCCAATCGTTTGGGACCCAGCACCGGTTCTATCGTAGAAGAAGCAGAAAGTCGTGGCATACCGTGGATTAGACTAAATAAATACTCCTTATGTCAATTGGGCTATGGAGCCAACCAAAAAAGAATACAAGCCACTGTCACCAGCGAGACCAGCAGTATAGGTGTAGAACTGGCCTGTGATAAAGAAGATACCAAATACCTGCTACAACAAGCCGAGGTTCCCGTGCCACGTGGTGAGATCATCACTCGTGAGGAATCGCTGGAGAGTACCTGTAACTATGTAGGCTTTCCTTGTGTGATCAAACCTATTGACGGTAATCACGGTCGTGGGATCACGGTCGACATCAACAGCCTGGAAGAAGCTAAGGTGGCCTTTAATGAAGCTAGGGATGTTTCCCGCAGGGTCATTGTAGAGAGGATGATCGTTGGAGAAGACTACAGACTACTAGTTATTAATAATACTCTTGTCGCTGCCGCGAAAAGAACTCCTGCACATGTCATAGGAAATGGTAAAGACACCGTGGAGGAACTAATCATCGAGGTCAATAAGGATCCGCGGCGTGGTTACGGACATGAAAATGTACTGACCCAGATAAGCATCAATGCTTTAACCAAAACCATTATTGCTGCAGCTGGATACACACTGGAAAGTGTCTTGCCAGATGGTGAGCGACTGGTTCTTAAAGACACCGCAAACCTCAGCACTGGTGGCACCGCAGAAGATGTTACCGAAATCGTCCATCCAGCAAACGTCTCGATGGCAGAGCGTATCTCAAAAATCATAGATCTTGATATTTGCGGTATAGATATCATGACCACAGACATCAGCAAACCTTTATCTGAAACTGGAGGCGCCGTACTGGAAGTAAACGCCGGCCCAGGATTTAGAATGCACCTTGCTCCTACTACCGGACTGCCACGTAATGTAGCCGCGCCAGTCGTTGACAAACTATTTCCATTATACGGCGATACCGGTCGCATTCCCATCATTGCCATCACAGGTACTAATGGTAAAACCACGACCAGTCGCTTGATTGCGCACATGGCAAAGTTCAAGGGCTATCGCGTGGGCTACACCACAAGTGATGGCGTCTACATACAAAACCGATTGCTTATGCAGGGTGATTGTACCGGTCCTGGAAGTGCAGAGTTTGTACTGCGCGACCCTACCGTTAACCTGGCCGTTTTAGAGTGCGCACGCGGTGGATTGCTACGCTCTGGACTGGGTTTCAAGAAATGTAATGTGGGCATAGTAACAAATGTGAGTGCAGACCATCTAGGCCTTAAGGGAATACACACCATTGAACAATTGGCTCGTGTAAAGGCGGTCATACCAGAAACTGTATTGCCTGATGGATATGCGATTCTAAATGCAGACGATGATCTTGTATATGACATGCGTCGCAATGTCAATTGTAACGTGGCTCTATTTTCTATGGACGAAAATAATCCACGAGTCAAGGCACTTCAAAAATTGGGCGGCATCACGGCCGTCTATGAAAACGGATACATATCGCTATGTAAAGGCCAGTGGAAAATGCGCATCATCAAAGCAGAAGATGTGCCACTTACCTACGGTGGCAAAGCCCAATTCATGATCAAAAACATCTTGCCAGCCGTGATCGCAGGTAATGTTCAGGGAATCAGTATTGAGGATATGAAGGCCGCACTGGAGAGTTTTATCCCATCTGCGCAGACCACGCCAGGACGTTTGAACATGTTCAAATTCAAGAACTTCAACATGCTTCTGGATTATGCCCACAATCCCGCAGGAATGCACGCATTAAAAAATTTCACGGACAGTTTTGAAGACACCTATAAAGTTGGAATCATAGCAGGAATAGGCGATCGTCGTGTAGAAGATAATAATGAAATGGGCGCCATTGCTGCCGAAATGTTTGATGAAATCATTATACGTCAAGACAAACAACTGCGCGGTAAAACCGAAGAAGAATTGATAAAAATGTTGGAAGATGGCATCAAGCAAAAAGATCCCAATATCAAAATCACGGTCATTCCGTCAGAACAAAAAGCCATCATGCACGCGGTAGAAAATGCAAGACACGGCAGCTTGATTGTGTGTTGCAGCGATGTGGTTCCAGACGCCGTGAATCTCGTTTCTTCCTTAAGGGAAAAAGAGGCCAATGGCGAGGCGCAGTATGCCCAGAAAAACTAGACTAAGACTTTCTTGAAATTCACAATACGGTCAGTTTCTAATAAACTGACCGTATTTGTTTTCGGCACACTTCGGCACTGGTTTATAGAAGTTGGATGCGATTCCGCCATTCGTCGCTTGTTTGCTATCTTTAGATTTCAAATTTTGAATTCATGAAGATATATTATGCAATTGCTGTCCTTTGTTTTTTCGCTTTCGCGAAAGCGAACTCCCAACAACTTCCAGAACCACCAGAGGCTCAAAAATATTATGAATCCCAAGAGTTTCGTCTTTTGGGGCCATTTCGAGGTGGACGAAGTGCAGCGGTAACTGGTGTTCCTGGAAAACCCAACCTTTTTTACTTTGGAGGCACTGGCGGCGGCGTGTGGAAAACTACTGATGGTGGTCGCACGTGGAGCAATATATCTGATGGATATTTTGGCGGTAGTATAGGTGCGGTAAGTGTGGCGCCCAGCGATCACAATGTGATTTATGTAGGTGGCGGCGAGAAAACGGTACGCGGTAATGTCTCCAGTGGTTACGGTATCTGGAAATCTGTTGATGCTGGGAAAAGCTGGACTCAAGCTGGATTGCCTGAAAGTCGTCACGTACCACGAATTGCGATTGATCCAGATAATCCTGATATCGTTTATGCAGCAGTGCTGGGTAATATCTATAAGGAATCTACTGATCGCGGTGTCTATAAATCCACTGATGGCGGTAAAACCTGGAAAAAAACCTTGTATACCAACGAACTGGCTGGTGCGGTAGATTTAATTATCGACCCTAGCAATGCCCGTAATTTATACGCATCTACTTGGAGAGTTCAACGTACGCCTTATAGTTTGAGCAGTGGTGGCGATGGCAGTGCCTTATGGAAAAGTACGGACTATGGAGAAACCTGGACAGAAATCTCCAACAATGAAGGCTTTGCAAAAGGCACTTTAGGAATCATGGGAATCACTGTTTCTGCGGTGAATTCTGACCGTCTTTATGCTATCGTCGAGAATAAGGATCAAGGTGGTGTTTATAGAAGTAATGATGCTGGACTCACCTGGACTAAAACGAATGACGATCGCAGCTTGAGACAACGTGCCTGGTACTACACCAGAATCTATGCTGATACTCAAGATGAAGATGCAGTCTATGTCGTGAACGTTTCCTACCACAAAAGTACCGATGGCGGCCGCAACTTTACCAGCGGTAGAGCGCCACATGGCGATCACCACGACTTATGGATCGCACCTGAAGATCCACAACGTATGATCATGGGTGACGATGGTGGCGCACAGGTCACTTATGATGGTGGCGAGACCTGGTCGACATATCACAATCAGCCAACCGCACAGTACTATAGAGTGACCACAGATAATTCGTTCCCTTATAGAATTTATGTAGCACAACAGGATAATGGTACGATTAGAATACCACATCGCACGACTGGTGGCTCCATCACAGAAACCGATTGGGAAGGAACGGCAGGTGGCGAGAGCGCACATATTGCAGTTGACCCCAATAACAATGACATTGTGTATGGTGGTAGTTATGGTGGTTTCCTAACCCGATATAATCACGCCACCAAGTCACAGCGTGGTATCAACGTCTGGCCAGACAACCCTATGGGTCATGGTGCCGAAGACATGAAATACCGTTTCCAATGGAATTTTCCCATCTTCATTTCCAAGCACGGTGACAATAAATTGTATGCATTCTCGAATAATGTTCATGTCACCAGTAATGAAGGCCAAAGCTGGGAAACGATTTCGCCAGATTTGACGAGAAATGACCCTACTAAACTGGTTTCCAGTGGTGGACCTATCACGCAGGATAATACCAGTGTGGAATACTACTGTACGATTTTTGCGGCAGCAGAATCTCCCATCAACCAAGGCGAACTTTGGGTAGGAAGTGATGATGGCCTAGTGCACTTGTCCAAAGATGGTGGTGAAAATTGGAGCAACATCACCCCTAAAAATCTACCAGAATGGGCTCAAATCAATAGTATAGAGCCTAGTTCTTTTGACCCTGCAGTTTGTTACATCGCTGCTACTAGGTATAAATTGGGAGACTTTGAGCCCTATTTATTTAAAACCGAGGACTATGGAAAATCATGGAAAAAAATAACCAACGGTATTCCTGCAGAGCATTTTACACGAGTCGTACGAGAAGACAAGGAACAACAGGGCTTGTTATATGCAGGAACTGAAACAGGCTTGTACATAAGCAGCGATGATGGTAACACCTGGAAATCCTTCCAAATGAATTTACCTATCGTACCTGTTACAGATCTTGCCGTTAAAGACGACAACCTGATCATCGCCACACAGGGTCGCAGTTTGTGGATCCATGATGATCTTTCCATGGTGCGTCAAGGTTTGGAAATGAGTCCGCTTTCGCGAAAGCGTAATACCTCAAGCCTTCCTGAAAAAGTAAAGCTGTTTAAACCTAAAGAATCCTACCGCATGGACGGTCGTGGTGGTCGCAGCTCATTGACCGCTGGAACCAATCATCCTGCTGGCGTACAAGTTCATTATTACCTGCCTGAGTTCAAGGAGAAAGACAGTGTTGCTTTACGTTTTATGGACGCCAATAAAAAGCTGATCAAGGAATACGCTACCTATTCCAAAAAGAATAAGCTGAAACCAGAAACTGGCGCTAACGCCTTTAATTGGGACACTCAATACGACGGTGCCGAAGAGTTGGACGGCATGATTCTATGGTGGGCAGATCTTTCAGGACCCAAAGCTGTACCTGGAAACTATACCGTGGAACTTGAAGTCAACGGTGAAACACAAACGCAACCTATCGTTATCAAGCGCACTCCAATTAGCGAGGCTACCGTGGCAGATATGAAGGCGCAATTTGAATTTGTAAGTGAGGTGAATGAAACGGTAGACAAGGCTCACAAATCCATCAAGAATATTAGGGACTTTAATAAGAAACTATCTGCGTTCAAGACGGTCTATGGCGATAGAGATGTGGAAGGGATCAAAGAAATGGTCACTCTAGCCGATTCTATGAAAACAAAATTTGAAGAAGTTGAAAAGGCATTGTATCAAACACAAAACCGCAGTGGTCAAGATCCATTAAACTTCCCTATCAAATTGACTAACAAACTGGCGCACCTTAATGCATTGGTCACCATGGGCGATTTTGCCCCAACAGCACAAGACATTGCTGTGAAGAACGAGCTTAGTGCTCAAATTGAAGCTGAATTGAATAAATTCAACGAGGTTCTGGATAGTGACATAAAAGAATTCAATAGTAAATTCAACGCTTTGAAACTGGATTATC
This sequence comes from Nonlabens sp. YIK11, assembly GCF_001413925.1. Taxonomy (NCBI): domain Bacteria; kingdom Pseudomonadati; phylum Bacteroidota; class Flavobacteriia; order Flavobacteriales; family Flavobacteriaceae; genus Nonlabens; species Nonlabens sp. YIK11. The sequence continues at coordinate 1,245,734 of NZ_LBMJ01000001.1, read as the reverse complement.
TGGTGGTAGAAAAAGAGGATTGATAGAAAAACAATCCACTAAAAAACCGCTATTCTAAGGATGAATAGCGGTTTTTTTATTTTTTATAGCGTTGATAGAAGTTCTCTATTCTAACCGCGCGGCTTCTTTTGCTTTTCTAACTAGCCCAGCAGCCCATGCGATGCTATCTTCAAAGGTCTTGAATACTTTCAGTTCTCTCTTATAAAACAATTGCTCAAATTGAACACTTTTCTCGTGTAAAACATTATCTGTGATAATCGCCATACCCAACAAGTTATCAATTAACGTCACCTGTGGATAGACCAAAGGATCAACTGAGTAAGAGCCTACCCTATTTGAGATGTAAACTAGATTGCGACCTTCAAAGTTGTCCTCAATGATATCGCGCAATACACGAACGTGCTCCATGCTCACGGTCACGCCATCCTTGATTTGATTGATCAAATAATCCTGAAATATGAAAATTTCAGCATAACCTAGGTCAATGTAGTTTATAGGCTTCATGGATATTATTAAAACTTACCTGTGAACATAATCATCTGATTACTAATCTTAAATATAAGTATAAAGGAACTAGACCAATATTAAAAAGCGAGTTTCAATCCATCCACCACCATAGTTGTTCCTATGATAGCGATAATTAATCCCATGATTTTACCTATAACGGTGATCACGTTGTTTCCTATCTTCTCTACGATGAAGGTACTGTAGTTAAAAGCCAGATAATTCATCCAGCAGATCAAGGCCGCAATGGCAATGACGATACCTATATATAGATAAGAGGCATCTGTTACAAAGTTCATGGTCGTTACAATGGTACCAGGACCAGCGATCAAGGGAATGGCAAGCGGTGATATCGCGATGTTTTCATCCACATCAACTTGCTCCAAGGTTTTTAAATTGGACTTTTTGGATTGCAGCATTCTAAAACCTGCATAGAAAATAAGTAGTCCACCAGTAATCTTAAACGCCGGTATGGTAATCCCAAAGAAGTCAAAAATAAATTTACCCAATACCGTAAACAGTAGGATGATCATAAAAGCTGTGAACGTTGCCTTCTTGTTGATCCTGTGTTTCTCTACGCGGCCGGCACCTTCAGTCAAGCCTAGAAAAACAGGCACATTAGCAATAGGATTTGTGATCGCAAATAAACCAGTGAACACACTAATGGCAAATGCCCAGACATCAAGTATTACAAAATCTCCCATAATGCCGGCAAAGATAATCTGATTCACAAACATGACATCTAGCATTGCGTTAATAGGATGCTAACAATTGAATCGATTAAAGACCAACGACCATAGTCTGACCTGGAGCAACCTTGCCTGACCTTTCCAGGTTTGATGTTGGATTAGTTCGCTTTCGCGAAAGCGAACTGCCATCTAACTTTCATACACATAACCGGCGCAGATGATTTAAAATTACCTTTGCACTATAAATTGCGTGATTAAATTTTATCTTGGGAAGATCAATTCATTGTCAATAACAATACGACCCTATGGCCCAAAGCGTAAGTAATGATCAACAAGCTGGCTTCTTGCAGCAGATATTGCGTTATATCAAAAAACATCCTTTCAAATCTTTAGGGTGGGTTTTTCTTGCGGGTGTTTCCTTTGTGGTATTGCTATTTTTGGGGACTTGGGCTGGCGCTTTTGGGCATGTTCCCAACTCGAATGAACTAGCCAAACTTGAAAATCCCGTAACCTCAACGGTTTATGGAAGTGATAAGAAGCCCATTGCCTATTTCTACCTGCAAAACCGCAGCAACATTGACTCTACCCAGCTCAATCCCTATCTGGTTCAAGCACTAGTTGCGACTGAGGATGTGCGTTTCTATGAACACTCTGGAATTGATTATAGGAGCTATGGTCGTGTGTTTGTCAAGTCCATCTTGATGCAACAGGGAAAAGGTGGCGGCAGTACGATCACACAGCAAATTGCGAAAAACGTCTTTGGGAGAAAAGATCTCTGGCTATTGAGCACGCCTATCAACAAAATGCGTGAGGTGATCATCGCCAAACGATTGGAATCGATTTATTCTAAAGAAGAACTGCTCCTACTCTATTTCAACACGGTGTCCTTTGGTGAGAATCTGTACGGTATAGAAAAGGCTGCCCAGCGCTTTTTCAGTAAGTCTCCAGATCAGCTTAATTTATCAGAATGCGCAACGCTCGTTGGTGTTTTGAAAGCGCCATCGTATTACAACCCGAGGAAGAATCCGCAGAATTCTACCAATCGCCGCAATGTCGTCCTGCAGCAAATGGTAAAAAATAATGCGATTACCCAAGAAGAAGCAGACGCAGCAAAAACCGAAATCTCCCTTAAGTACAGTCCGCCAGAGAAAAACTCTTCCCTATCGGGTTACTACAAAGAATACATACGCACCGAGTTCAACAACTGGGCTGCAGAAAACCCAGATCCCGATGGCGGCATCTATGATCTAGAAATCGACGGTCTACAGATTTACACCACATTACAACCCAACATCCAGAAGTATGCAGAACAAACCATGGAACGCAACATGGTGCGCCTGCAAAAACTCATGGACCAACACTGGACCAGTAAAACCACTGATGGTGGTAAGGAAGCCTTCATTGCTAACCTCATGGCCATCCAGCCCAAAATCATCCAGATGAAAGAAAATGGAATGACTGATGAGCAGATCATGGACTACTGGAAAACCTCTAAAAGCCGTAAATACTGGGAAATAGGTAAAGGCTTTGAACCAAGACAGCAAACAGTCGAAGACAGCATCATTAGCTCCATCGTTAGGTTGCATACGGGCATTCTCGCCATGAACTCTCGCAGCGGTGCCATACTGGGTTATCTAGGTGGTATTGATTATGGGTTCTCACAAATAGACAACATCAAGGCAAAGAACCAGGTAGGATCCACATTTAAACCTATCACGTATTTAACGGCACTGGACCAAGGTATTGATCCTTGTGATTATTATGATAACTCCTTACGCACCTACAGCAAATACGAGGACTGGCAGCCTAAAAACAGTAGCGGCGGCTATGGTGGCAGCTACAGTTTGCATGGTGCTTTGACAAATAGTGTGAACACGGTTTCTGCGGCGTTACAACTGCAGGTAGGCGTGGATAACACGATAGAAAAGGCGCGCAAAATGGGTATCACGTCAGAGATTCCAGAGGTGCCATCCATTGTTCTGGGAACGGCAAACATAAGTTTGATGGAAATGGTCATGGCTTACGCCAGCATTTCCAATGGTGGCAACAAGGTAAATCCCTATATGATCCAGCGCATCACAGACCAACAGGGAACGGTTCTTTATGAAGCAAAACCAAAATATGATGGCGGCGTGGCGTCTGTAGCCAGCATCAAAGAATTGCAACAAATGATGGGCGAGGTCCTGACTGAAGGAACCGGAGCAGGATTTAGTAGATGGGAAATCCCATATAATATCATTGGCAAGACTGGAACCACTCAAAATAATGGTGATGGCTGGTTTATAGGTGCCTCACCAGAGATCGTAATAGGATCTTGGGTAGGTGCTCGCGACAAACGAGTGCATTTTGAGAAAACCTATATGGGTAGCGGTGCTAATACAGCCATGCCTATGGTCGCATCCATGTTCAAGAGTTTGAGCAGTTGGAGACGTCCTATGTTGACCAACTTCGAATACGCCAGACCCTATTTTCCATGTCCACCATTTACTGACCAAGTAGCGTCAGAGGCGACCAATTATTACAAAACCGACAGCACTTATCTGGAAGGTTTGAGGATCAAGGACTCATTGTTGAGAAATCCGCCTATCGTGGTGGACAGTGTGCTCGTGGATAGCTTATCCTTTCCAGAACCAGTTCAGGAGCAAGCTCCAGTTGATCAATAAGAATAGAATGTGAACCCAGAATCTTAATGATTCTAGGTTGACGTTGGAATAGTTCGCTTTCGCGAAAGCGAACTCCTTACTATCTATAACGCATAAAAAAAGGCTGGAGTTATTTCCAGCCTTTTGCTTTTTGATACGTTGACTTTAGAATCTAAAACCAGCGGTGAAAATAATACGATTGTCTTCATCACTTTGATAATAACCAATGTTTGCAGTAATCGCCTGGAAACCATTGATGAAAATCGATCCACCATAACTGTTTTTCCATTTTTCTGACGTGTCTGTATCGTCCCATACGCGACCGTAGTCAAACCCTGCAGTAACACCTATACGAATGGGTACATATGAAGTTCGGAATTTTGTGATACCAACGCGCAGGTCTGTGGATTGAAAAAAGGAAGTCTGTCCCTGGAACCTATCGTTGCGATAACCTCTCAAGCTTTCATTACCACCAACAGATGCTGCATGGTAAAACTCATAGCTCTCTCCTATATTGAACTGGGCTTGAGCTTTAGTGGCAAGTGCCGCAGCACCACTTTCATGAATAGGGTAAATGAAGGAAACCGTAGGTTGTACATAAGAAAACTCGTTATTGAATTCACTATCGACATTGCGTTTGTAACCTGCCACAACGCCTATCTCCATACCGCGGCGTGGATAGCTTATCAAGCCTTGCTTGTTGTTGTAGTTAAAACCTACTTCACCACCAGCGTACAACTGTCTTTCAAAAACATCGTTATTGGCATTGAATTGGGTTTCAATAAAACCACCTTGATCATCGACTACCTCGTTAGACTCTAACCTTGCCGCCACATGGGCTGTAAAGTCATTGTATTTTTTGAATTTCAACGAAGGTTGAACGTGCCATTGTCTGATTTCAGTACGGTTAAAGTCTAGACTTACTGCATCATCATCATAAAAAGTTCCATTACCTATCCCAAAGAAGTTGGTTGCATAATTCCCAGTAGTATAGCGAGCGTCCAGCCCAAAGTTCCAGTTGTAAAAAATATGAGCAAACTCACCAACATAATTAAATTCAAAACCTTGCGTGGCAGAGAAGTATTGAGCCGATATGGAGTGTTGTGCCGTAAATGGATTGCGCAATAATCCATAAGTAGTGTACGTATTGTTGATACCTGCATTGAATCCAGCATCTTGATCAAAGCCTATACTAGGTAAAATGACGTTTGTAGAATACACGCGTTTAGTAGGATCAAAATTGTTGATGTCATAAGAATCAGACAGCATTTTATTGACCGGCGTATTGAAGGTATTTTTCTTAGAAGCGTAATCAAACACTTTGACCTTGCGTCTATTCTCGATGTTATAAATATCATTCTCTTCACCACCAAAAATCTTTAAATCTATGTAGTTGCTGCCGTCACCAGTAACGTTTATCGTGTCATCACCATCCAACGCATACAACCAGATCTCTTTAGTTAAGTCACGATTATAGGTGTTCTCAAATATGGTCTTGTCTTTTTGGGTGATCTTGATATTCGTCACACCATTAGGAAGACGCTCTACATCAATTACATTGTCTTTTGTGGTAGCGACAACCGTTTCATATTTCTTGAAATAATCGTAGTAATCTTGGGCGATTTGCACGAGATTAGCTCTTCGTTTTTTCAGAATCTCCTTGATTTGGGCGGTGTTTTCATCTCTAGTATCTGGTAATAGATTCTCAAATGCGTTGTCGATCACCTCATCGGTCAAATTGTTTTGAATGTATTCTGCTTGTGCCTTCCAATCCTGCCAATCTGCTTCATTGATAAAGGTTTTATCCAGGTAATACCCAGCATTATTGAAGGTTTTGATGTTTTGGACCTCTGGTGCATAGGTTTGCATGTTACGGGCTAAGGGTGCTCCTAGCTTCAAAATGGTTGGGAATATACCGTCGTATTTAGGGAACGCTTGATCACGGTCTCTAGGAATAGGAACGTATACTTGTGTGCCGTCTTCCTTTTCAGTCATTGCCCAGCGCCATTGATCTTCATGACGGTCCCAATCACCTATCAACATATCAAAAAGTCTTGCCTTGATAAAGGCAGACTCGTCTACTTGGGTATCCTTGTCCTCGCGTATCTCGATCAATAAATCTGCAGTGCTGATGATGTCATCAGGATTTCCAAAAATACCTAGACCAATATTCTCATCGCCTACATGCTCTTCAAACATATAAAGTTTATCACCGTAGCTTTCATTGAATCGGCCCAAACGTTCTTGCTTAGGTAGGTACACCACTCGCGGATTTGCATGATAAATATCGACAGCATCCATCAATTCGTTCACGGCAAATTGTGCATAAGGATGGGCAGAAGTATAATAATCCTGAACGATTTCTTCTGCAATGGTATTTTTCATATACTCTAACACGTAATGGTCGTCAATGGAAGATTGGATAAAACGTACGGCACTCTTGCGCAATTCCCTAACGGTAAATTCGTTCTCGTTATCATCAATCAATCGCAAACTTCTGGATTGGTTCCCACCACCTTCAGTAATAGCTCTGACGTTGTTAGGTAAATCGTCTAGGAATAACACAGGTGCGGTGATTTCTTTGGAATACACTTCTCTATAATGATCACCCCAGAACCATTTGTACACACCAGACTTATCGGTTTCTTCTTTGGTATAAATAGAAGCGTCATAAGTTTCACCAAATTCATCTTTAGTATGGTATTCAAAATCTTCCAGGCTTCCTTTCTTAAGCTCAATTTCTGATGTGTGTACCAGCTCTACACTAGCTCCATCCACAGTAAAAATTTCTACCTGGGAACTACCATCCTTAAAAACGGTAAGCTTTGAAAAACCATGTTCACTATTGGAGAAAATTTCTTTTTTGGAATTATTGCGGGTTTTTTCTGTTCCTGCAGTAGCGCCACTAATCACTTGTGGGATGCCGTCATCCATCAAAAACTGCAGGTTTTTATGGTTTCCAGAAACGAAAACCACATCTTCAAACTGGCTTGCAATAGTTTCCAGTCGGCCTACCAAGTACTGCATCTGATTGTTGAAGTAGGATTGATTTGAAAAACCACCCATACGCTCAAAGAAACCACGACGGTTGGCACTTAATATAGGATGATGAATCGCGACGATGACCGTCTTGTTCTGCTCATCCTTGAGTTCATCTTTGAATTGGACAAAAAACTGTTCTCTTGTCTTGATCTCACAATCGTTGTTGATATAAGGATAATCATCCCAATCTTCCAGGTACCACTGACTGTCTACCATAACCAGTTCTACCTCATCACTTAAGGTCTCGCGTTCTATGGGACAGCCGTCATTAGGCCAGAATTTACCTTTACTATTGTCCTGTAAAAAGGACTCTAGATCATCAATATTGTTGTGACCACCTTTGTTCCATTCGTTTTTTCCAGGAATATAGATCACCTGGCCGTTGAAGTCTGCCATTGGATTTAGGACATTGTTGGTAAGATATTCCTCTTCCTGTTTTCTTTTGGTTTTATCCTTGGGATATCCATCCTTTCTAGTGGTATTTCCCAACGCCACAAAAGCAGCATCCTTATCCTTTTTTGAAGCTTCTACGATCGCCTTGAGAACATCGGCAGATTTGCTGTTGTTGTCATCACCTAGGTTTGCGGTGAGATACACACTTTTTGAAATCTCCTTATCCTGCTGTGCATAGGCTGCTGGTGCGCAAAAGGCCATCAGTAGCACTAAAAGATAAAGGTGATTAAGAGTACGTTCCGCTGGTTTTTTAGGGTAGAATCTGTCCATGAATCAAATGAGTTTATGGCACAAAACTCATAAATTAATAGGAAAATTCGGGTACGATTAACATTTCCTCTAAAATATAGAGTCGTCGATAGCACCTCTAGACTGAAAGCTATACGGTGAATGATCAAAGTAGTTTCGCTTTCGCGAAAGCGAACTCATCAAACAACCCAACACTACTTAATGTGGCAATTTGCTTTTCAACAAACCGTATAGGAATGTGCCTAAGAGTGCGCCAAAAATAACGACCAAAATAGCCGGGAAACCTGCTCCCAACAAGACGTACATGGGTCCTGGACAAGCACCAGAAAGCGCCCAACCCAAACCGAAGATCGTACCGCCTATCAAATAACGAGCAACGCCTTTATCTTTAGGTTTCAAGCTCATCTCGCTACCATCCAGTGTTCCTACATTTTTTCTTTTAAGCAGTTGAACGCCTATAACTCCTATAACCAGCGCAGATCCTATGATACCATACATATGAAAACTTCCAAACTGGAACATTTCATAAATACGAAACCACGATGCCGCCTCTGATTTGAACATGACAATCCCAAAAAATACGCCGATGACTAAATATGTGATGTATCTCATGTCCTAAAAAATTAAAGGGTAAATAAAGTTGATCATGATCAGGCCACCTATAAAGAATCCTATCACGGCTATTAAAGAAGGTAATTGCAGGTTACTCAATCCAGAGATCGCGTGACCAGAAGTACAACCACCAGCATATCGCGCACCAAAACCGACCAGCATACCACCTATCAATAGAATGGCAAGATTAGTTGGATCCATAAAATTCTCCAGCCCAAAGATTTCAGTTGGTAAGTAGGCTTCCTGCGCACTTTCAATGCCGTAATCTTGGGATAACTGCTGCGCCACTTCTGGATTGATTTCTACCGTGTTGTCGCTCATAAAGTTAGAGGCTATAAAACCACCTATTATGGCTCCCAGCACCACCATAAGATTCCAGCGCTCTGCTTTCCAGTCAAACCTAAAAAAATCTGCAGCCTTTCCAGCTCCTAATGCAGAGCAGGTCGTGCGCAGCGGTGAAGACATTCCAAATTGCTTACCTACCAGCAACAGCAGGAACATGGTAAGCGCGATTAAAGGCCCAGCAACATACCATGGCCATGGATCATTTATCCAACTCATAATTATAATTTTTTACAAACTTAGTGTACCCAACCCATTACCCGTGTAACCTTTGTTACCGCTCTAGAAATTATTAAGGTTGAGAAGTATCGCTTTCCTGCTTGCCTAGAGAAATTACCATGCAATCTTTCTAAGCCAGGTTCACATCAAAAAGATGCCCTATCAATGCTGTCATTCCCATAGCGATCGTTCCCCAAAACGTGATGCGCAATACCGGTTTCCAGATACTTGAACCACCAGCTCTCGCTGAAATTGCTCCTAAAAGAGCCAAAAACAAGATCGCAAATCCATATTGCACGTACTCCATTTGTTCCAACGGCGCCAGATAGGCTACTACCACTGGCATAAAACCACCTACGGTAAAAGCAATTCCAGAGGACAGCGCGGCTTGCAGAGGCTTGGCTTCTGTAATGTCCATGATGCCCAACTCATCGCGGGCATGTGCCTCAAGAGCGTTATGTTCGGTTAATTGCTGGGCGACCTCAAGAGCAGTTTCTTTTTTCAAGCCTCTATTCTCATAGATCTGTGCCAGTTCCAGCAATTCCTCTTGCGGAGTATCTTGCAATTCCTGCAACTCTCTTGCGAGATCAGACTTTTGCGTATCTGTTTGAGAACTAACGGAAACATATTCACCGGCAGCCATAGATAAGGCACCAGCTACCAGACCAGCGACGCCCGCGATAATAATGGGATCTCTGGTACTGCTGGCCGCAGCAACACCTATAATGATACTGGCCGTGGAAAGGATGCCGTCATTAGCTCCCAAAACACCTGCCCGCAACCAACCACTACGGTTGACGTAATGTCTCTCGTTATCCTGCAATACCGTCTTTTTATTTAAACTTTTCTATATCATCGCTCAAGTCGTAAATGGTCACGCCATTGACCTGTTTTTCAAGAATACTGCTGCCTGCCGCACTGCGATATCCACCGGCACAATGTACAACAATAGGCTTGTCAGTAGGTATCTCACCAGCCGTATCCCGCAATTCATGTAATGGATGTGAGAGTGCGCTCCCAAAGAATTTTACCTGTTCCACCTCGCTGGTGTTGCGTATATCTACGATTGTATAATTCTCTGGATGCTTAGTAAAATCCTCTAGATCTAATTTGTCTGTGGTTACAAGATCCTTATTTGCCAGAGTAATGACTTTAGAAAGCTGCTTTTCATAACCTATCTTGGCAACTCGATGCAGTAATTTGTCCTTGTTCTCCTCGTCATCAATAACAAGCGTAAATTCTTCTTGTGGCTCAATGATCGATCCCAACCAGGTTTCAAATTTTGCATTGTCAGACACTGCCTGAATGTTGAAACTTCCCTTAAGATGACCTTTTTTGAAGGTTTCCTCGTCTCGCATGTCAACGATAAGACCGCTGGCTGTGGCATTCTCTTCAAAAGGGATGCTTTCGATAGCAGGCTCCACCTTATCAGCACCTGTTTTATTGATATCCACATCGTACCCAAAATATGCTGGAATGAACGGTTGACCATCCAGCAAGGTGTCCATGAATTCTTCCTTAGTCTGGTCTTTAAACGCCCAATTGTTGGCACGCTCATCGCCCAGCGTGCTGCTGGCAGCATCGCTCATACCTTTACCACATAAAGAGCCTGCACCGTGTGCAGGATAAACAACGGCATCATCTGGTAAATCTGTGTATTTATGTTTTGTGGTGTGGTACATCATTTCGGCAAGCTCTTCTCGCTTTGCTTTCATATTGCCAGCCTTCTCACGCAAATCGGGTCTACCTACATCACCTATAAACAAGGTATCGCCAGTAAACATCGCGGTCTGGTCTCCATCTGTTGCAACTATGGTTATGCTGTCTGGAGAATGACCTGGCGTGTTGATCGCCTTCAACACAACCTTGCCCAGCTCGATCTGATCACCATCATCAAATGATTGGTGCGGATAATCGGCTCCCGTTTTTTTACTATTATAAATCGTGGCTCCAGTTTCCTGGTGAATTTCCAAATGCGAGCTCACAAAATCCGCATGCGGATGCGTTTCTATAATGGCGGTGATGGTGGCGTTATTCGCTTTCGCGAAAGCGTAATACTGCTCTGGATCGCGCTCTGGATCGATCACTGCCATTTTCCCATCGCTCAGTATGGCATAGGAATAATGGGACAGTGGCTTATATTCAAATTGTTTGATCTTCATAATTCTGTTTTATGGTTTAAAAATAAAAAAGGCAAAAACAAGATGTTGTAACCTTTGATACATAAGGGCATTGTCCTTGAAAAGCTATTGGTATTATTTCGTTTTACTTGATGCTAACCTTCGGTTCGCTCTTGCGATTATTATTCTTTGGTCCAGTCCAGATAGCCACCTTTTAAATCATAGATTTTAGTAAATCCAAGTTCTTCAAGGATGATTGCGGCCTTACCGCTGCGATTTCCAGACCTGCAATAGATGTAAATGGGCTTTGATTTGTCCAATTGTTCAAAGCTTTCTTTGAATTGATCCTTCTCAAAATAATCGATATTGATAGCACCGTCTATCGCTCCTTGATCAAATTCTGCTGAAGTTCGTACGTCCACTAATTGGACTTCGTTTTTCGTGATCGCCTCTTTGAATTCCTTCTTACTCAATACAGTGACCAGACTGTCAGATTGCGCTTGAATATTGCTGGAAAAGCCTAAAACTAAAAGAGCTATAAGTATATTTTTCATCGTTGGAATTTCTTTTTTAAAGTTACTAAAGATGGACGGCATAGGACGGATCTCGTTCGAGCAATATCATTTAGGCTGAAGCTTTTGCTATCATAAAGGTTTAATAATGTTTGAGAAATGGTAGATGAACTCGCTTTCGCGAAAGCGAAATATTTATCATCCATCTTGCAAAAGATTATATGGTAAGTTCCTTATAGATGATATAGACACCCATAATGAGCACGAACCATCCGAAAGCTTTTTTGAGCTTGCTGCCTTCCACAAATTTGTTGAGCCAGATGCCTATAAAAATCCCAATAATCGAAATCGCAGTAAACTTCAAAAGAAATGGCCAGTCGATGTCGTAGTTCTGTATATCGCCCAAAAATCCAATCAGCGAGTTGATGGCAATGATAAATAAAGAGGTGGCCACCGCATTTTTCATGGGTAGTTTTGCCAGCAACACCAATGCGGGAATTATTAAAAAACCGCCGCCAGCACCAACCAATCCGGTAATGAATCCAATTATCAATCCCTGGATACCTAATATGAAGTAATTGGGGTTTAGCTCTGCCTTCTTCTCGATGAGTTGTTCCTTGCTGTTGCGAATCATGGTTATCGCTGCCATAAGCATGATCACGGCAAAAAATACCATGATGGCCAAATCTCTGGTGACCTTGAAATTTCCAATATAAAATAAATCTTGCGGGACGGCAGGAATGATAAACGCTCGTGTCAAATACACTGCGGTAAAGGCTGGCACAGCAAAAATGATGGCTGTTTTAAACGCGACACGTCCATGAAACATATTTTTTACAGCGCCAACCATGGAGGTTGAACCTACCACAAATAAGGAGTAAGCGGTTGCGATAACTGGATTGAATGACAGCGCGTACACTAGAATAGGCACCGTGAGAATGGAACCGCCACCACCTATCAATCCCAGCACCAATCCTATGAAAAGCGCACCAACGTAACCTAAAACCTCTACAATCTCCATATTATCTTTAGATTCTGGACAAAGGTAGATGGAGCAGAAAGCTAGTTTGGTAACTGTTGTTACAGGACTTCAATAAAGCTGCGGTGCAATTTTATCTTGCCATCATTTTCCATTCGTTTCAATAGTCTTGAGATGACGACACGGCTGGTATGTAGGTCGCTGGCAATGTCCTTATGTGTGGTGTAGATGTGCTTGCTCTTGAGTACTTCTATTTTGTCATTTAGGTAATTCTCCAGCCGTTCATCCATTTTATTGAATGCGATATTATCGATGCTTTCCAGCATTTCCATCATTCTTGTATGATAGCTATTAAATACGAAGTTGCGCCAGCTTTTGTACTTGCTGGACCATTCTTCCATTTTGCCTATGGGAATCATGAGCAGTTTTGCGGGAGTTTCTGTCACGGCGTGGATTTCGCTTTTAGTATTTCCCATACAGCACGTCAAGGTCATCGCACAAGTATCTCCTTTTTCAAGATAGTAGAGCAACAGCTCATCACCTTGAGCATCTGCTCGCATGATCTTAATACTTCCTGATAGCAATAAGGGCATGAACTTTATAAACTCACCAACTTTAATGAGGTCTGTTCCTTCTTCCTCTTCTCTAAAATGAGACACTTTCTCGATTTCATGAAGTAAGTCCGGCTCAAATAAAGAGCCGTAAAATGCTGTGAATTCTGGTGTCATAATAATAAAGACATTGATATGAATATTCCTGGCATATTGAAATTTTCAAAGCGCATAAAAGATGCCTGGCCTTTATAAACTCTCAATAAGCAAAAGTACCTACATCATTTAAGATGTAACAGCAATACACTAAACGGATTTAATGTTTTCACAAAAGAAGAATTAGCTGGTCCAGTCTCATTTTGCTGATCTATTTTGCGTCACTTTTGTAAAAGATTTTCATATATGCCGACTGCCAAAAATCTTATTCTTACCATCTTATTGCTCCTCGGGCTAGTTTACACACCACAGGCTGATGCGCAATTTGAGAATTTGAAGGAGTTGTTCACTTTCTATCCCAATAGGAAAGCGGTAGAACGGGACTCAACATTGTATCCTTCTAAATTCATCGCTGCTCCAGTTGTGAGCTATTCTCCAGAGACTGATTTTGCCTTTGGTATTGGTGCTAAATATTTATTCAAGTTTGCAGGTAGTGGTGACGAGACGCGTGTTTCCAATATGCCCATCACTTTTCAATATACCTTGAACAGTCAATATTTCTTATACTCTGGTTTTGAAATATTTACCAATCAGGAAAAATGGGTGATCGAGGGAAATATTCTTTTTCAAAACTATCCCAGGCTATACTATGGTATAGGTAATGGCACTCCAGAATCTGCAGAAGAGGTTTACAACTACAACCAACTTCTTATAGAACCGATTTTTTTGAAACAGGCCTTCCTTAGACACCTTTTTGTAGGTGCTGGTATACGATACAATCATATCTACAATACAGATTTTGAGGAAGATGGACTTATCGCTACAGAACAACTGGACGGTTTTGATGGCTCCACATCAGTTGGTGTTGAAGTCGCAGCCCTTTATGATAGTCGTGATGTTATCCTGAATGCCTCTTCGGGTTGGTACTTAGAGTTTACCCATGGAAAATATGGAGAATTTTTAGGCGGCACCAACAAATTCAATTTAACGCGCATTGACCTTAGACATTTTTTGAAGGTTTCTAAGAAAAATAACGATGTGCTGGGTTTTCAGTTCGTAGGTAGAACGGTGCGCAATAACCAGCCATTTTCTGAATACTCTTTCCTAGGCAGCAGTGAAATCATGCGCGGTTATCGCGAGGGACGCTTTATAGACCGTGATCTGGTCGCCGCTCAGGCAGAATACCGCAAAAACTTTAAAGATTCCAGAATAGGTGCTGTGGTCTTTGTTGGTGCTGGTGACGTTTATAGAAACATTGACGAATTTCAATTCAGTAGCTTGAAGCCTAGTTACGGTGTTGGAGTGCGTTATAAGCTGGACGAATCAGAGAACCTCAACATAAGGCTGGATTGGGGTTTTGGTCGCGGAACCAACGAACTCTATCTAGGAATTGCTGAGGCCTTTTAGAACGACAAGCCAGCTGATGGCGCACAGCTTACAACTCGATTTGCAGACATAAAATACCTGAGCAAGTACTCACCATAAAACTATAAGGATTACCTAAAGGTGATCCTGGTGGAGCTCCGCTCTGAAAATACAAGCGCCCTAAAAATACCTGAGCGAGCTCAGACATTTTTAGGGCGTTTGTATTTATTCGTGACCGCGACAGGATTCAAACCTGTAACCGCTGGAGCCGAAATCCAGTGCGCTATTCAGTTGCGCCACGCGGCCTAATGACTTTCTTTAAATACTCTCTTCCTATTCCTGATTTGAAATACAATTCTCTCTTTCGGGCTTCTGCAAATGTGTCAAATTCTTCTTTGTGAACCAAGACCCAAGGGCGATATGGTCTAGTTGACGCTGTTTTTCCAGAATTATGTTGAGCCAGCCTTGAATCAAAATTCTTAGAAACGCCTTTGTACCAACGACCATCCAGCTCACTTTCAATCACATATACTACAAACTTCATGAACTTCCTTCAAGTGCGCCCTGCCTGCCGGCAGGCAGGTATTCAGTTGCGCCACGCGGCCGTTTTATTCGCTTTCGCGAAAGCGCAAACTTAAGACAATTTTGCTTTTACAATAGTGCTAATTGTTCTACCATCTGCTTTTCCTACAAGTTGGGTATTTGCCATTCCCATAACTTTTCCCATGTCCTTCATACCGTTGGCATTGGTGCGAACTATGATTTCTGCGACAACAGCCTCAATAGCCTCTTCACTTAATTGTTCTGGTAGGAATTGCTCAAGAACAGCTGCTTGAGCCAGTTCTGGTTCAGCGAGGTCTTCCCTATTTTGCTCGGAATAGATGCGGGCACTGTCCTTTCTTTGTTTGACAAGTTTTTGAACCAGTTTGATTTCTTCATCCTCACTCAAGCCATCAGACGCTCCTGAAGTTTTTGCCAGTAAAATTTCGCCTTTCACCGCTCTTAAAGCAGCAAGGGCTGTTTGATCTTTTGCCTTCATGGCCTCTTTCATCGCGGTCATGACATCTTTCTCTAAACTCATAATTCAAAATTGAATTACAAAAATAGGGATTCTGAAGGCAATTAAAAGCTACCTGACCAGTTACTACCGGGTAAATTAGCTGCAAGGAATACTCTTTCCTTAAATTGCCAAATCATGGTTCTTGTGGGCAAACCTTCTATGGATTTCACAAAAGACCATTCTGACTTCTCATCAAAATTACCTTTGAATTGCTCTGCATAATAGGCTCTGGCCGCTTCCTCGTTATTAAAATATATCGTCACCTGTCCCAATTCATGACCGGTTCCCTCAAGAAAAGTATACATGACGCCACGATAAGGTTGATCTAAGGCTTGAACAAAAAACTGATCTCGATTCTTGTTGGTATTATAAGGAAGTCCAGAAGCGAGCAGTTGCTGGTCAAAAGATGCCAGCGGATACCTAAATCCAATATTCTTTATTTGATCTGGCATGAACTCTTGATAATAAGCGACGTGATTTTTTTCACCTTCAATAAAAGATGATGGATTCGAGGTGTTTTCAGCAGGCTGCTGACCTAAAACTAAAAAGCTTGACAATAGAAATAGAATAAATAGAGATTTCATAGGTGTAAATTTGATTACCTAAACTAAAACTGATCCAGCATCCATACCATAGGGCAACTGCCGTATAAAAAAACCCGAAGCTGTTGTCCAGCTTCGGGTTTTTTAAAGGTTAAAATGTAGAACGTTTCTAGTCTACGTTATCGTGAAGGAAACTGTTGTTATTACCTCGCAACTGGATCTCATTGTTTTCGTCTGTAGACAAGGTCGTTCTAGATCTATCGCTTGATGTAGGAGTTTCATCCAGTTCCACACCATGTCTTAAATAAGCCGGCTTCTTTTCAATTTCTTCCAGTCTATGGCTGCTTTTGAACTTGAAGTTGTAGGCATGCATTTTACGTTTACGCTCTTCAGCACGCATTTTTAAAACCTCATTGATGGGTAGATCTGTAGGATCCAGATCTTCCATGACTTCTTTCTTAATCGTTTCTGGAGCGGCATTGATAGGAGCTTCAACGGTTCTGATGTTTACCTGTTCTGTTTCTGTTTTAGGTTTTTCAGTAGATCGTCTGGCGTTGTTCAACGTCTGCTCTACTTCCATATAATCGTCCAGTGAATATTTTCTAACGCCTTCATTAGAAACCTCCGTAATAGGAATGATTTCTACTGCATCGTTGACTTCAATGTCATCAAGATTGTATGTGATCTTTTCTTCTGCAGGCTCCTCATTTTTAGTCAACGGCAAGTCAAAGTTGAGCAAAAACTGATCTTCCTCTTCTTCTACCTCTTCCAGTTTGTGAACGACCGGTTGCTCTTCAACAACTTCTTCCTTAATGATCAATTGTGGTTCTTGATCCAGGACTTCTTCATAAACCACGTTCAGGTTCTTGATAAATTCCGTTGTTGGTATTAATGGATTCTCGTTTTTAGGAACGATAATTTCCTCTGGTTCTTCATCACCTAGTTCATGCATGATGATCAATGGCTCGCTGGATGGCTCTGGTTGTGATGGAGCTGGTTGTGATTCCGCTTTCGCGAAAGCGGACTCTTCTTCATCCTTCTTGCTTTCCTCGACTTCTTCATCCATGATAAGCGTTCCTGCAACCACGCGATCGTTGGTCTCTTCCAAAACCTGGGTGGCTCGCTGTTCCTCTTCCAAAGTGTGGATGATGCGCGTGCCTTCTGTATTTGAGATTTCGTTTTGCTGCTCTGCATTAAAACCCGTGGCAATCACGGTAACTGCGATGGCATCGCCCAGCGCCTCGTCCTCGCCCACACCCATGATGATGTTAGCGCCGCCGCCAGCCTCATTCTGGATGTGCTCGTTGATTTCACCTATCTCGTCAATGGTAATTTCTTCAGTTCCAGAAACGATGAGTAGCAACACGTTTTTGGCACCTGTGATCTTGTTGTCGTTCAACAATGGAGAGTCCAATGCTTTAAGAATTCCTTCTTGAGCACGGTTGGAACCAGTGGCCTGAGCACTTCCCATGATCGCTGTTCCAGAATTTGACAATACGGTTTTTGCATCACGCAAGTCAATGTTTTGCGTGTAGTGGTTGGTAATTACCTCTGCAATACCGCGTGAGGCAGTAGCAAGTACCTCATCTGCTTTTGAGAATCCAGCCTTGAAGCCTAGATTTCCATACACGTCTCGCAGTTTGTTATTATTGATGATCACCAATGAATCCACGTTCTTACGGAATTTCTCAATTCCCTTTTGTGCTTGTTCATTACGTACTTTTCCTTCAAAATGGAATGGTGTCGTCACGATCCCAACGGTTAAGATTTCCATTTCACGAGCGACTTGTGCAATGATAGGCGCAGCACCAGTACCAGTACCACCACCCATTCCTGCGGTGATAAATACCATTTTAGTTCTCGCATCGAGCATGGCTCTCACATCTTCTATACTCTCTTGTGCGGCGCGCTCACCAACCTCAGGATTTGCACCTGCACCAAGACCTTCGGTCAAGGTAACTCCCAACTGAATCTTATTGGGAACTGGACTGTTTTCCAAGGCTTGTGAATCTGTATTGCAGATTACGAAATCCACACCTTTAATTCCTTGCTGGAACATGTGTTTGATGGCGTTGCTACCACCACCACCTACACCTATAACCTTGATCACGTTGGACTGGTTTTTAGGTAGATCAAATGCGATACTATTAAAATCGTCGTTGCTCATATATTGCTACTTTTACCTTTACTACTTTATTGTTGAAGGTGGTTTTAAGGCCTTCGTTATTTTCTTTTTCTTTTTTATTTCTTCTATTCTGCTTTGTCCAGAAAGTCCTTGAACTTATTGGCCCAATTCTCAAATATGCCTTTGCTCTTTCTAGGTTGGGTTACCGTTTGCTGTTCTTCTGTTTCAGGTGCTTTAGGCTTTTCTTCTACCGGCGTGTTATTTTCAGCATTAGCATTGGAAACCGCTGCTTCTTTTTGCTGGCCTATTGCCGTGTGGAATTCATTTGCCTCTAATCCTTTCAATACCAGTCCTACCGCTGTTGCAAACAACGGGCTGGTACTTTCAGTATCGCTGTCGCCAGCTAGATGCTCGTTAGGGTAGCCTATACGACTGGGCATTCCTGTAACATATTCCGCTAGCTGTTTGATATGCTTGAGCTGGCTACCGCCACCGGTAAGCACCACACCAGCGATCAATTGCTTTTTAGGTTCGTCATGACCATAATTCTTGATCTCAACAAATACGGTTTCCAGAATCTCAATCACTCTGGCATGTATGATCTTGCTCAAGTTCTTTAGGGTAATCTCCTTAGGCTCTCTACCGCGCAAACCTGGAATAGAAACGATTTCGTTTTCCTTATTCTCGCCTGGCCAAGCACTACCAAATTTTGTTTTGAGCAGCTCTGCCTGCTTTTCAATGATCGAGCAGCCTTCTTTGATATCTTGAGTGATGATGTTACCTCCTTGAGGTATCACTGCGGTGTGACGAATGATTCCATCCTTAAAAATTGCGAGGTCTGTGGTACCACCACCTATATCGATAAGTGCTACTCCAGCCTCTTTTTCTTCCTGGCTCAAAACAGCATCTGCACTCGCGAGAGGTTCTAAAGTGATGTCTGACAATTCCAGATCAGCGCTTTTTACACAGCGACCTATATTTCTAATGGACGCCACCTGACCTACCACTACATGAAAATTAGCCTCTAATCGGCCACCATACATTCCAATGGGTTCTTTGATCTCTGACTGTCCATCAATCTTGTATTCTTGAGGCAGCACGTGGATGATCTCTTCACCTGGCAGCATAACGAGCTTAAATACCTGATTACACAACTTTGTAATATCATCTTGATTGATCACCGTTTCACTATCGCCACGAGTGATGTAATCGCTGTGTTGCAAACTGCGTATATGCTGTCCCGCTATACCTACAGTAACGTCTTTGATTTGTATACCACTCACGGCTTCAGCTTGTGAAACCGCTTGTTGTATGGAGGTGATCGTTTGCGTGATATTGTTGACCACACCACGATGAACGCCCAGACTTTTTGATCTTCCTACACCTAGGATCTCAAGTTTGCCGTACTCATTTTTGCGACCAATCATGGCAACGATCTTTGTCGTACCTATGTCTAGTCCTACTGCAAATTCTTGTGGTTCCATTATTCTTCCTTTTTAACTACAATTACCTGACCGTCAAACCTCAAGTCCATCGCTTTGATTTGATCGACTGCTTTGTCTTTTTCTACCTTGGCAAGCATTGCTTTAAAGTTGGTCATCTTACTATGCAACTTATCCAACTTGCCCAGTTTTAATCTCATATCATTGGAACGCAACATCAATGTGGCGTTTCCCTTGCTATCCAGAACGATTTGCGTGACTGCCGCATGAAGCAACTCATCATTTTCCAGATAGACTAAAAATTCATACAACTCTTCCTGAAATTCAGGCTTGAAACCCAGGACTACAGGAACCAGCGCCGTGTGTTCACTAGATAGCGGCATCATGCTATTATCACTATCCAGATAGACAGTAAGGCCTCCTAGCAATCTTGCTAGTGGCCTGCGTTGCTCTACCATGACATGTAGTTTCCCGTTAAGATCCACAGAAACCTCTGCGGCTCTGATCATTGGGTCTGCGACAAGTCTGGTCTCGCTCTTATTCAAATCTAATTTTTCTACCAGCCGATTATCGACACTATCTTCTTTTTGTATCAACAATTTATTAACGTTATCTTCAGATATAAACGGGTCACTGTAATCTGTAAATGAGATATTTATATCTACGATTTCGCGATTGTAATGACGCTTGTTAGCAAAAGAATACAGCGCCAAAATCCCAACAAGAATTACAGGTAAAATCAATAGATTGAATATCCTCTTCATCGTGCCAATTCTTTAACTACTCGTTCCACTTCGGCTCCTATATCACCAGCTCCCAGTAACAGCACTATCCTATTACCCATTTCTTTTACAAACTCTGCTATATCTTCCTTTTCCAGCAAGGTCGTCATGTGTGGCGATTGTTCCTGATTACGAATTAAATCACATAGCACTGCAGCATGGACACCTTCCATAGGCTCTTCTCTTGCAGCATAAATGTTAAGTATACCTACCTTGTGAAATTGCGATAAACTTGATGCAAAATCATCCATGAAATCCTTAGTGCGTGAGTACAAGTGCGGCTGGAAAATGACGGTGTATTCTCCATCAGGATACATTTCAGCGACGGCTTGATACACCGCATTGATTTCCGTTGGGTGATGCGCATAATCGTCAATGACGACAAATTTTTCAGTGTCTAACTTGTAGGAAAACCTGCGTTCCACACCTTTGAATGTGGCCAGTGCTTTTTTAAGTTTTTCAGGATCAGCACCATATTCAAGAGCCATGGCAACGGCTAAAATCGCGTTTGCCAGATTATGTCTTCCAGGCAACCTCAAACTCCAATTTTTTATGGTTCCCGATGGAGTTACCAGATTGAAGTAATAGGCGCCGTCGACGATGGTCAAATGACTGGTGTGATAATCGCCAGAATCAAAACCGATGGTATTACCAGAAAGCTTCACAGATTCATTGATAAACAACGCACCTTCAGGAACTAGCGCACCAAATTCTTCAAAAGCCTTTCTAAATTCTTCCTCGTTTCCATAAATGTCCAAATGGTCTGGATCAATAGCCGTTACACCTGCCACATTAGGCTCCAATTGTAGAAAAGACCTATCAAATTCATCTGCCTCAACGACCATAACATCGGTACCGCTATTGAGGTAGTTGGTGTTGTACCCTTCTAGAATTCCGCCCAGAAAGGCTGTAGTTTTAATGTCGCTTTGATATAGTAAATGCGCCAAAATTGCACTGGTTGTCGTCTTCCCATGAGTTCCAGCGATCGCCAGACAAGTCATGGTTTTAGAAATCTGTCCCAGCAATTGAGCACGTTTGGTGATGGGTATTCCGCTTTCGCGAAAGCGAACTAATTCATCAAAGGTTTGTGGTACGGCTGGCGTGTACACTACCTGTGCAGTTTCGGGATTTTTGAAGGCCGAAGGGATCTCATCAAATTTGCTTTGATAATGAATATCGATACCTTCATCTTCCAATCTTTTTGAAAGTGACGTGACGATACGGTCATAACCAGCAACCTGCTTGCCTTGCTTGTGCAGATAACGCGCCAGCGCGCTCATCCCAATCCCGCCGATGCCGATGAAATAAAAATGGGTTATGTCTTTCAAATCACGCATCAATGAGTTCTTTAATATGGTTGACGATCTCTACGGTCGCATTGGGTTTTGCGAGTTTGGAGAGGTTTGCAGACAATCGTTGCTGTAACGCTGTATCACTGGAAAGCTGCTTCCAGATCATCGGGAAATTAACGTCCAGTTCCTGTTCTCTTATCATGAGCGCCGCATCTTTATCCTGGATGGCGAGCGCGTTTTTAGTCTGGTGATCTTCGGCGACGTGCGGCGATGGTATAAAAATGACGGGCTTGCCTATAAGTGCCAACTCTGATATCGTACCGGCGCCAGCACGGGAAATTATAATATCTGCCGCAGCATAGGCCAGATCCATGCGGTTCAAGAAAGCATTTACCTTAACCGTGTTGCCATCGTGTTTTTTATATTGATCATAGTACAGCTTCCCGCATTGCCAGATGATTTGGGTGTCCTGCTGGAGTTCCTCCAATTGACTTTCAATCAATTGGTTGATCCTGTGGGCACCTAGGCTGCCACCTAAAACTAAAAGTGTTTTTTTGTTAGTATCCTCAAATCCGAAATGTTGTAATGCTTCAGCTTTTGAAGTTTTTTGATCTACAAGATCCCGACGGACCGGATTGCCAGTAAAAACTATTTTATTTTTCGGGAAAAATCGTTCCATGTGATCGCTCGCCACACAAACTTTATCCACTTTCTTAGCAAGTAGTTTATTGGTTATCCCTGCATAGGAATTTTGCTCTTGGATTAAAGTTGGTACACTTTTTTTATGTGCCATAAACAATAACGGACCACTGGCATAACCGCCAGTTCCAATAGCGACATCAGGCTTGAATTCACTGACAATCTTGCGGGCATCCAGTAGGCTTTTCACAACCTTCAATGGAAAGGATAGATTTTTGGCAGACAGCTTTCTTTGCAAACCGCTTATCCACAAACCCTTGATTTCATAACCGGCCGCTGGAACTTTCTCCATTTCCATACGGTCGTTAGCGCCTACAAATAGAATAGCACAATCGGGCCATCTACGACGGCATTCATTTGCAATCGAGATCGCAGGGAAAATGTGGCCACCTGTGCCACCGCCAGATATGATGATTCTACAAGGCTTCACTCAATACATCTAATGGGTTCAATTCTTCCTCAGGAGTTTCCTGAGCTTTTATAGCTTGTCTTTTTGCACTTACGCTTAAAATAATTCCTATTGCCATACACGTCATCCAGATGGAGGTTCCACCACTGGAAATCAACGGTAAGGTTTGCCCTGTTACTGGGAATAGATTCACGGCTACCGCCATATTGATCAATGCTTGTAAAACAATGGGAAAACCAACACCTATGACTAGTAAGGTTCCAAAAATGGTATCAGCTTTATTGGCAATGACCACTAGTCTGAATAAGACCAGCATATAGACCAGCAACACGACGGCACCACCTATAAGACCAAATTCTTCAATGATAATCGCATAAATAAAGTCGCTGCTGGATTGTGGTAAAAAGTGTTTTTGCTGGCTTTTGCCGGGACCTTGTCCCCAAACGTACCCAGTTGCTATCGCTGTTTTTGCCTTGTCAACCTGATATTCTGAATCTGAGGTTCCGTCACCAGAGAAGCTTTCAATACGACTTACCCATGTGTCGACGCGATTAGGGAATGCGTCTGGAAAAGCCTTTGCGGTAATGATAAATAAGGTCAACACCAATAGACCGCTACCAACGATAGCTAATAAGTATTTCCATGGATAACCGCCTATAAAACACACTAGCAATACCATTAAAAACAATATCGCTGTCGTTGAGAAATTGGATGGTAATATGAGTGCCAAGATCAATCCTACTGGCAACCACAAAGGCAAAAGCGATTTCTTGAATTCAATCACCTTTTCCCTCATGGCATTAAGGTAGCGAGCTACCCAAACCATTAAAACCACTGCGGCTAGCGTACTGGTCTGGAATCCTACACCTACAATCGGGATTTGAATCCAGCGACTGGCGTTTGCTCCATCCATTTCAGTTCCTTGAAATGCAGTGAATATGAGTAGCAAAATCACGATCGGAAGCATGATAAAACTCAATCCCTTGAAATAATTATAGGGTATTTTGTGGAAGGTATAAGCGATGCCCAATCCCAAAACTAAATGTGCAAAGTGCTTGATCACATATTTAAGCGTATTCCCTTCACCACCATTGAGGTAGGCCAAATTACTACTGGCACTATATACCGGTAAAAACGAAAATATCGCCAGTATCAATACCAGTGCCCATAAAAAGGAATCGCCAGATATGTAGTCTTTGATCTTCAAATTATAATCCTCTTACTGCTTTTTTAAATTGACGGCCACGATCCTCATAATTGTCAAACAAGTCAAAACTCGCACAGGCTGGACTTAGCAATACGGTATCGCCTGCGTTGGCCAATTTATAGGCCACTCGCACGGCATCTTCCATGGAGTTGGTTTCTACCATTTGCTCTACACAGCTACCAAAAGCTTCTACTATTTTAGAATTATCGACACCTAGGCAAACGATCGCTTTGACATGCTTGTTGACTAGATGGTACAGTTGTGAGTAATCGTTGCCCTTATCCACGCCGCCAACAATCCAAACTGTGGGCTGTTCCATACTGTCCAAAGCATAAAATGTAGCATTAACGTTAGTGGCCTTAGAGTCATTGATATATTGAACCTTGTTGATTTTAAGCACTTGCTCTAGCCTGTGCTCCACACCTTGAAAAGATTGCATACTTTGTCTGATCGTCTCTTTACGTATCTTCAAAAGTTTTGCGGTGGTAGCAGCAGCCATAGCATTTGCAGTGTTGTGTTGTCCCTTGAGGGAAAGTTGTTCTAATGGCATAGTAAATGGGGTTTGATCGATGGCGATCTTAATTGTGTTGTTTATGAGTGATGCACCATATTCCAATTCTTTTGTCATCGAGAATGGAACCAGTGTGGATCTTATTGGGGTTGTTTTTAAAGCCTGAACTATAGCTTCATCGTCTGCATTGTACACCAGATAATCATCTTGATCCTGGTTCATGGCGATGCGCATTTTTGAAGCCAGATAATTTTCAAATTTGTAGTCATAACGATCTAGATGGTCTGGCGTCACATTAAGCAATACAGCGACCTTAGGCTTAAAATTATTGATACCGTCCAGTTGGAAACTACTTACTTCAATTAAACGCACCTCAGCGGGCGATTCGGTGACTTGTTGGGCAAAACTTTTGCCTATGTTGCCGCCCATGGTATGATCCATTCCCGCTTGAGTGAATAGATGTCCCAGTAGACTGGTAACGGTTGTTTTTCCATTGCTGCCTGTTACGGCTACGATGGTTTCGTCAGAATGTTCTGCGGCAAATTCAATTTCAGAAATCACGGGAATTCTAGCTTTAGTGGCTTTCTGAATGATTACGGCCGTATCTGGAATGCCGGGACTTTTCACAATTAGACTTGCAGCAAGGATTTTTTCAAGTGTATGAGCACCTGTCTCGTAAGGAATGTTGTGGGTTTGTAACGCTTTCGCGAAAGCGTCACTCAATTCATCCCTATTGCTCAAAAAGACCTTATAGCCACGACTAGCCGCCAGCAATGCCGCGCCCATGCCGCTAATGCCACCGCCTAGAATGACGATGTTAGAAAAATTATATGTGAATTTCTCCTGTGTCATTAACGTACCTTGAGTGTGACGATGGATATGATGGCGAGTAGAATACCGACGATCCAGAATCGCACAACGATTTTAGATTCATGGAAACCTCTTTTTTGATAGTGGTGATGCAGTGGCGACATCAAAAAGATGCGGCGTCCTTCACCAAATTTTTGCCTGGTGTACTTGAACCAGCTAACCTGCATGACTACCGAAAGGTTTTCCATGATGAATACACCGCACAAAATCGGGATCAAGAGTTCCTTGCGAGTTGCTATGGCAAGTACAGCGATAACACCACCTATGGTGAGGCTACCGGTATCGCCCATGAATACTTGCGCCGGAAATGTGTTGTACCATAAAAACCCAACCAACGCTCCAGCGAATGCGGTAATAAACACCACCATTTCTCCAGAATTAGGGATGTACATAACATTGAGATAATCTGCAAAAACGATGTTTCCTGAAATCCACGCAAACAATGCCAACGTGACCACGACAATAGCACTGGTTCCAGCGGCTAATCCATCGATACCATCAGTGAGATTAGCACCGTTTGATACGGCAGTAACGATAAATATGACAATAGGAATAAAGATCAACCATGCAAAAGGTGCTAGATCTGGATCGATCCAAGTGACTAATGATTCGTAATCAAACTCATTCTCTTTCACAAAAGGAATGGTAGTTTTAGTAGAGTGCACTGCTGGACCAAATTCTGCCAATGAATTCTGGGTAATTAACTCTTGAGAATTTACTGGGTTTACCAATTCCTCTTTGATTGTAACGTCTTCATTAAAAAACATGATCGCACCTATAATCAGGCCTAAACCTACCTGACCAATAACCTTGAACCAGCCTTTAAGACCGCCTTTGTCCTTTTTGAATATCTTGATGTAATCGTCTGTAAAACCTATACAACCCATCCAGACGGTTGTGATCAATAGCATGATTACATAAATGTTGTCCAGTTGACATAACAACAAAGCCGGAATCAACGTACCTAAAATAATGATGACGCCACCCATGGTAGGTGTTCCTGCTTTTTGAGCCTGACCTTCCAGACCTAAATCGCGTACGCTTTCACCTACCTGTTTTCTTTGTAGATAATTGATGATACGTTTACCGTAAATGGTGGAGAAACCTAATGAGAAAACAAATGCTAGTGCTGATCTAAATGTGATGAATCCAAACAAGGATGCACCAGGCATTTGAAACTCACTCTCCAAATATTGAAATAGATAGTACAGCATTATTTATCAAGGTTTTTGAGGATGGTTGTAATCTTAAGGCGATCATCAAAGTCATGACGCACGCCATTGATCTCCTGATAGGTTTCATGGCCTTTTCCTGCGATTAATATGATGTCTTGAGGTTTCGCCATATTGGCCGCTGTCTTGATGGCTTGCTCACGATCTGCAATGGTGATGGCCTTCTTATAATTCTGTGGTTCCACGCCAGCTTCCATTTCTTTCAAAATCGCTTGTGGATCTTCAGTTCTGGGATTATCGCTGGTTAGGATGACCATATCGCTCAATGTAGTAGCGACATTTGCCATAATGGGTCGTTTGGTGCGATCTCTATCGCCACCGCAACCTACTACCGTAATGACCTTTTCGTTTTTGGTACGTATGCTGTTAATGGTTTCCAGTACATTTTTAAGAGCATCTGGAGTGTGTGCGTAATCTACTATAGCAGTGATCTTATCCTTTACAGTCGTGAAATATTGAAACCTTCCAGAAACACCATCCAATTTTGATATGGCCTCAAGAACTTCCATTTCTTCCAATCCCAATTCTATAGCGCATGCATAAATCGCTAGCACATTATAGGCATTGAACTCACCAATCATCTTAGTCCATAACTCGTGACCATTGACTTTTAACAGCAAGCCACCAAATTGATTTTCGAGCACATTGGCTTGGTAATCTGTATAGGTTTTTAAAGCGTAGCCTAGTTTTCTAGCCTTAGTATTCTGAACCATGATAGGTCCATTTTTGTCATCTTTGTTATAAAGAGCAAAAGAACCTGCAGGCAAGCCGTCAAAGAACCTCTTTTTGACATCGCGATATTCTGCAAACGTGGCGTGATAATCTAGGTGGTCGTGAGATAGGTTGGTAAAAATACCACCTGCAAAATGCAATCCTGCCACACGCTCCTGTGCGATACCATGACTGCTCACTTCCATAAAACAATAATCCACACCAGCATCTCGCATGGCAGCAAGATGATCGTTGATTGTGAGAGGATCTGGAGTCGTGTGCTTTGTTGGGATGGATTTACCGTTGATCAAAATTTCTACCGTAGAAATAAGCCCAGTTTTGTATCCCAAGTTTTTAAAGAGTTGGTACAGCAAACTGGTTGTTGTCGTTTTACCATTTGTTCCTGTAACTCCAATGAGCTTGAGATCTCTTGAAGGATTCTCGTAGTAGTTTGCCGCCATCAAAGCGAGTGCTTCATGAGAATTTTCAACCACTACATAAGTTACGTTTTCTTTCTTGTCAACAGGGATATCTTCTACTACGATTGCCTTTGCACCTAACTCAATAGCCTTGTCTATAAAATCATGACCATCACTTACCGTTCCCTTGAGAGTTATAAACACGTCGCCGTTCTTGACCTTACGGGAATCAAAGTGAATATGATTTACCTTAAGATCAGTAGATCCTATTACCGTATCCAGTCTTACTTTATACAATATGTCTCTTAGTATTTTCATGATAGCGTCAGGATTACTTGATGAGACGTATTGATCTTGGTTCCAGGCTTAATACTTTGAGACTTGACTTTACCTGCGCCAACAATTTTTACTTTAGCGCCCATATTTTCAATAATGGCAATCGCATCCATGGCATCCATGCCTCTTAAATCTGGTAGATCTTTCGAGGTTTTTTGTGCCTTGGTATAGTAGGACTTTAAGCTGTTCTGGATTTTAGTAGGAACGCTGTTGGGTAGCTCGACCTCATCAGCTTGTGGATTGCTGGCGTAGATTTTCTGGGCGATTTTTTTGAAAACCGGTCCTGCGACGATGTTCCCGTAATAACCTTTGGATGTGTTTGGTTTATGAATTACCACTATACAGCTGTATTTGGGCTTATCCGCTGGAAAGTACCCTGCAAAAGAGGCGATATAGTTACCGCTGCCTTTCCAGTATTCGGTTTGACAGGTTCCAGTTTTACCAGCCATGGAAAAACGGCTGCTATATAAATTGTCTGCGGTACCGCGCTTGACCACATTTTCCATCATGACCTTTACCTTGTCGATTGTCTCTTGACTGCAAATGGATGGATTGATGATCTCGCGATCGTATTTCTCAATCATCTTATCCTTAGACCTAACTTCCTTGATCAAGCGAGGCTTGACCATCACACCGTTATTAGCCACAGCATTATAGAAGGTCAAGGTTTGTAGAGGCGTTAAACGCACACCATAACCAAATCCCATCCAGGGCAGCGACAAGCCACTCCAATTCTCATCATCTGGATGTGGAATCATAGGCTTCCCTTCACCAATAATGGGCAGGTTGAGCTTATCATTAAGATTCATGCTATACAAGCGGTCGACATACTTTTCAGGATCATTACCATAGTTATCCTGAACCATTTGGACCAATGCTGTATTGGAGCTCAATTCAAAAGCTCTCGCAACACTGATCTTACCGTAACCACCATATTTTGAGTCGCGCACATTGCGACCATAATAGGAAATTTTCCCGTTTTGGGTATCAAAAACGGTACTGGTATCAATCACTTTATCTTCAAGAGCAGCAATCACACTCATTAATTTGAAGGTCGATCCAGGCTCGTGAGATTCCCAAAGTGCATAATTGCGTTTCTCAAAATACTTACCATCAGACGAGCGGCCTAGATTTGACAAGGCTTTGATCTCGCCAGTCGCGGTTTCCATCACGACTGCAGTACCATGATCTGCCTCAAAATATTCCAACTGCTCAAGCAACGCATGGTGCGCCACGTCTTGCATGTTTACATCGATGGTTGTGTAAACGTCTAGTCCATCCTTAGGCTCAATCTCATTGACGTTGTTGATAGGTTTCCACTGGTTGCCTGATATTTTTTGTTCCAATCGGGAACCGTTTTCACCTTTCAAAAAGTTGCGGTAGGCACCTTCCAACCCAACTCTAGGTTTACCGACCTCATCATAACCCACAAGACGTTCTGCCATTTTTCCAAGCGGATATTCACGCTCTACATGTGGCTCTACAATCAAACCGCCACGATTGGCACCACGCTTGAACAACGGGAAACTCTTCAACTCCATCAAGTCGTTATAATTGATGTCGTCTATGATGTGCAGGTATCTGGAGTTATTGGTTCTCGCCTTTCTGAATTTGGTTAAGAAATAGGATTTAGGTTTGTTCAGCTTTCGCGAAAGCGAACTCGCCAAAGGCTCTATCTCACTATTAAAATCCTTTTGACTAGGAGCAACGGCATCAAAACGGATGTCATATTTAGTGATCGAGGTCGCCAAAAGTTGACCATTGGAATCATATAGATTACCACGGTTTGCCTCTACCATTTGATTGCGGAAGATGCGCTCTTCGGCTTTGGCACGATAGGCATCGCCTTCAAAAAACTGAATACGAACGATTTGGGCCACAATAGCGATCGCTACCACGGCAAAGAAGATGCTCACGGCATATACCCTATGCAATATGTTCTTATCAGTCGTTGCCATGAGACGTGTTTATAATGAGTTTGTAAGGCGGCTCTTTTGCTGGAGCGATACCGGTTTCCTTGAGCCTGCTGGCCACAGTGCTCTCCATTTGAAGAAACATCAATTGTCGCTGGCCATCAACATACTGGCTGCGCAACTCGCTCACCTCATCATTGAGCTGGCCTATGTAATGCACTTTGCTCTCAAAGTTGTGACCCGTATAAATCATGATCAATGCGAGACCGGTCACGAACAAGATGAATTTCCAGTTCTTGAGCGCATCCCTATTGGTTAGAAAATTGCCGCGTAATATGTCATAGAATTGTGCTGCCATATTATTCCTGTTCCATTCGTTCTGCGATGCGCAGTTTTGCACTGCGAGCACGGCTGTTTTGTTTCAATTCTTCTTTGCTGGGCACGATCAGGTTGCCTACTTTTTTAAAGGGTACACTTACACGACCGTACACATCCTTTTCTGGCTCACCTTCAAAAAGACCATTGCGTATGAATCTTTTTACTGGTCGATCCTCTAATGAGTGGTAAGAAATTACGCTTAGTCTGCCACCAGGCTCCAACAAATCCTTGCACTGCTCCAAAAACTCATGAAGCACATCCATTTCTTGATTCACCTCTATACGTATGGCTTGAAAAACTTGAGCCATTTGTTTATTCTCTATTCTTGCAGGAACTAGTGGCGCACAAATATCCTTGAGATCCTGAACGGTTTGAATGCTTTTGGTTTTGCGCGCTGCTACAATCTCACGCGCGATGCGTGGTGCGTTGCGCAATTCACCGTATTCCTTAAAAATGCGACGCAGTTCTTGCTCGTCATAATCATTGACAAT
Organism: Nonlabens sp. YIK11; assembly: GCF_001413925.1. Classification (NCBI taxonomy): domain Bacteria; kingdom Pseudomonadati; phylum Bacteroidota; class Flavobacteriia; order Flavobacteriales; family Flavobacteriaceae; genus Nonlabens; species Nonlabens sp. YIK11. The sequence continues at coordinate 1,214,880 of NZ_LBMJ01000001.1, read as the reverse complement.
ACTTACGGCATCCACGGTCGCTTTTTGATTCATACGCATATCGAGTCGTGCATCAAATCGTGTGGAAAAACCTCTGCTGGCCTCATTGAATTGGTGCGAACTCACACCTAGATCTGCCAGGATACCGTCGACTTTTTTATGGCCGTGCAACCTTAAGAATCTCTTGATGTATCTAAAATTCTCGGGAATGAGCTCAAATCTATCATCATCAATGATGTTTGCCAGCGCATCTGGATCTTGATCAAATCCATATAACTTACCGTCAGGACCTAATCTTTTCAGGATTTCTCTGGAATGACCGCCACCACCATAAGTAACATCGACATAAACACCGTCTGGCTTTATATCGAGTCCATCAACAGATTCCTTCAAGAGGACTGGATCATGATAAGAGGTCATTTGTGTCATCTCCCATTACTTCTTGTGCGAGATCTGCAAAGTCTAGTGCAGACTCGTCAATGGCATTCTCGTATTTGTCTTTATCCCAGATTTCAATGATGTTCACAGCACTGGCGATGGTCAAATCCTTGGTAATTCCAGCAATGGCTTTAAGGTCACTGGGAATCAACAACCTACCGTTACCATCCACTTCTACCATCTTGACGCCTGCCGTAAAACGGCGTATGAAATCATTATGCTTTTTATTGAACCTGTTGAGCTTGCCTATTTTTTCCATCACGGCATTCCATTCACTCATGGGATACAGTTCAAGACAAGGCTGGAACACAGACCTGCGTATCACAAAGCCATCGTCCAGCATGGGAAGCAACTGCTTCTTGATGGCGACGGGCATCATGAAACGCCCTTTGGCGTCTGCTTTGCACTCGTATGTTCCTATAAAATGATTCATTAAAAAGCTGGATCTGCGGCTTATGTAATCAAATATAGAAAAGTATTTACCACTTGTTCCCACTTTTTACCACAATGTTGATAAAACGCTCCATTCTTGAATAACTATGCCACTTATTAACAATCTGGTGATCGATGAAGTTGAGGATTAGCTCACTTTCGCGAAAGCGAACTCTAAACAATCCCACCACAAGATCAATGGCTCATTTGCAAGATTTCATAAAACCAAAACGCCTATATTTGTCTTTGACACTACCCAATATGACGCACGATTTAATTAAGGATGGTAAGTTTGAGTACTACACTTCGGGAGAAGGAACTCCGATAATTATCTTACACGGTTTGATGGGCGGCCTGAGTAATTTCCAGGGCGTTATTGACTATTTTCCAAAGTTGGGCTATCAAGTCATCGTGCCTACTTTGCCTTTGTACACCATGCCGTTGATCAAGACGAGTGTGGGAACTTTTGCAAAGCACATCAATAAGTTCATCGATCATATGGGATTCAAGGAAGTGATTCTTCTAGGTAATTCTTTGGGCGGTCACATAGGTCTAGTAACCACAAAATTGTATCCCAAGAAAATCAAAGCCCTTGTGATTACCGGTAGTTCTGGACTGTATGAAAGTGCCATGGGCGAGAGCTATCCCAAGCGTGGCGATTATGACTACATCAAGAAAAAAAGTGAGGACGTCTTTTACGATCCAGCGGTAGCGACAAAGGAAATAGTCGATGAAGTTTTTGGCGTTGTGAATGACCGTAAAAAATTGATCAAGACACTTGCTATTGCAAAAAGTGCGATACGTCACAACATGGCAAAGGATCTGCCTAAAATGACTACGCCTACCTGCATCATTTGGGGAAAACAGGACGGTGTAACGCCACCTAATGTGGCAGAAGAATTTCATGAAAAACTACCGGATAGCGACCTATTCTGGATCGACAAATGCGGGCATGCTGCCATGATGGAGCACCCTGAAGAGTTCAACGAGATCCTTCACAAATGGCTGGAAGAACGCCAGTTCTAAACTCCTTCTATTATGAAAATCAATAGCGCCGAATTTGTTATTTCAAATCAGGAAGTAAAAAAGTGCCCTACCAATAAGTTACCTGAGTACGCGTTTATAGGTAGATCCAACGTGGGTAAATCCTCTTTGATCAACATGTTGACTGATCGTAAAAATCTGGCAAAAACCTCTGGAAGACCAGGGAAAACACAGCTTATCAATCACTTTATCATCAATAAGAATTGGTATCTAGTGGATTTACCAGGTTATGGTTATGCAAGGGTTTCCAAAAGCAGCAAAGCCAAATTCCAGAAGTTCATCACCAATTATTTTGAAAAACGCCAGCAGCTAGTCAGTGCTTTTGTACTGGTAGATGTGCGTCATGATCCACAGCCTATCGATACAGAATTCATGGAATATCTAGGTGAAAACGGTATTCCATTCGGGATCATATTTACCAAGGCCGATAAATTGAAACCCAATGCGCTGGAGCGCAATGTGGAGAATTACAAGAACGCTTTGCTAGAAGGTATTTGGGAAGAAGTGCCTCCTTATTTTGTCACTAGCGCTTCCAACAAAACCGGTCGCGACGAATTACTAGCTTATATTGATGGGATCAATCAAACGATAGATTAGTGATCGTTTACCGTATTCTTACGTATTTCCCTTAGCAAACTCTCAATACCGTTGACTTTCATGTCGCAAACGGTTTGCATGTAGTTGCCTAATTTCCCTTGCGGGAATCCTTGCCTGCGGAACCAGATATAATAAGGCTCTGGCAACTCACTCAAAAACTTACCTTTATGCGCACCGAATGGCATTTTGTACCATGCCAGTTCGATGAGTTGTTTATGGTCAAAGGGTAGTTCTGACATTTGTTATTTTAAGGTTTATTGTTCAATGGTTCATTATGCCAAAAACTTACGATCTCATTTACAACTCTATTTCTTTTCTCATAACGAAGATGGATGTCCATTTCATGACAGAATAAAATTTCAGTTTGAAGCTCTGGAATAGTTATGAATAAATCATTTGCTCCAAACTCTCCAACTCCTTTTTTTTGAGCGAGTACTATTTCATTTTTAATTTCTTGAACTGGAACCTTAAATTCTTTCCAGTCTTTATAATCATTACCCCAAGAAAACCCAAAAAGCAGATCAACTTGTTCGTGACCGCACATCTTTAGAATATTGATGATGGCATCCAAGTTAATACTATAAATCTCTTTACTTAATATCGGAGAACACAGCTGGTTTATATAGTCCATCTGATTGTTATTATATGGGATTAATTATTTTGCGTAGAAAAAGCGATTTCAAGCTATGTGTCAACCCCATCACTATTCCCGTTTGTAGCAAATTTTGTTTCTTAATCGCATGTTAGGTATGCTCTCGTATCTAGATTCTTATTTAGAATCCCCTTTCTTCAACTCCAGCTTTTCTGCAAAGTAGTCGCAAAAGTCTAGCATGGTGTCACGCATTTTTTCGTCATTGGTGGCGCGATGATAGGTATCTGCCATGCTTACCAAGGTCTGGTGGAAAAACACGCGCATCTCATCCACAGGCATATCTTTTGTCCACAGATCGATACGGAAACTTTCCTTCTCTACACTATCCCACATGGACACCATCATGGCTTTACTTACTGCAGTATCCACGCCACCGTCTGGAGCGCTCCATACGATGTTTTCTGGCACACGGTTCTCATCCAGTTCTATTCCTATCTTGATTTCTGATCGTTTGTTCTTTGACATTTAGGATCTTGGTTTGTATCGGGATTGATTAAAAATTTCTTCGGCAGGTGTGTTGATCACATCCTGTAGGCTTGCATTATTGTTTTCGGCATAGCTGGCTACTATTTGCCATCCTATATATTGTGCCACGCCGCCTGGCGTCTCGTTATCTATTTCCAGATAAAACTTAGAAAAAGGCGCCGGCAGGATAAATCTGGTAAGTAGCTTTGGATCTGTACTGTATAAAAGTTCCCTATCCACAAAATAGCGGTAGATCTGTTCTTCATTCTCTAGTGAGAATTGAGCCTTATCTTCTGCATAACCCATGATCTGGGCGATACTGGATGATGGTGCAAAGTTTTGTTGTAGATAATGAAGCTTGCCGTAATAAATCATTTGCTCCAAGAACTGACGGCTGTTAGTAGGCGGAACAAACAATTTAGCATATGCCAATGCAACATCTGCCGGTATGCGATCCCTTTCCAGCGTGACCGCTTTGTATCTATTGATGCCTGCATAGAGCTCATGGTCTGCACCTAGATAGTTATCAATACCTATGATAAGATAATTAGGCGTAGGCAACACTTTAAGATCATTGTCTACCTCACTAAGCACCGTAATTATGGGAGTTGGTTCAAACTCTGGGAAATAATATTCCACATGTTTCATGACCAGCTCTATCTCTTCTTTGATTTCTTCAAAATCAAAACCGGCATTACCAACTGCTTCTTCAAGAACATTTTGAATGGTATCGCGGCCTTCCATTTTATCCATCCATACGCTATCTGGAACGTATTTGGGGAAAAATGCTGGGTATTTGCCCTTAAGGTTATCCAAATCATTGGATGGTGCCGTGGCAAATTCTTCATGAAACTGGATAAGGTCCACTTGCAATGGGATCGATTTGATTTCCTGCTCTTGTGGGTTTGCGGTATGGCATGATATGATCGCTTTCGCGAAAGCGAGAACCACTAAAACCGTTTTAATCCTGTTAATCATATAGGAACTGTCCGACTTAAGAAATAACTTTGAAAGGCAAAAATACGATTATGCAAACAGAAAAAGTAGCGACGGCGATCGCAAAATGGCTTAAGGATTATGCACTCAACGCTGGTGTTAAAGGTTATGTTGTGGGCGTAAGTGGTGGTATTGACAGCGCAGTAACTTCTACACTATGCGCCATGACTGGACTTGACGTGCTTTGTGTGGACATGCCCATACACCAGCATGCAGACCATGTGACGCGTGCCCACGAACATATCGCGCAACTCAAGGAGCGTTTTGTAAATGTAAGAGATGAGCGTAGTGATCTCACGCCTGTGTTTGACACTTTTGTAAAGGCCATGCCTGATGGTGGGCCAGATGCCGTACGAGCACTAACTGAAGGTAATACCAGAGCGAGGTTGCGCATGACGACACTCTATTTTCATGCAGGCATGAACAGCTTACTGGTTGCTGGTACGGGAAATAAGGTTGAAGATTTTGGCGTTGGGTTTTACACTAAATATGGTGATGGCGGCGTGGACATCAGTCCTATTGCAGATCTAATGAAAAGCGAGGTATATAAACTGGGAGCACACTTAAAAGTGCCAGAGAGCATTATGAAGGCTGCGCCTAGCGATGGACTTTATGGTGCAGAGCGTACGGATGAAGATCAAATAGGCGCTTCCTACGATGAATTGGAATGGGCCATGAACCAACTAGCTGAAGGCAAGTCAATTGACTCCTTTACAGGTAGAGAGAAAGAAATACTTGATATCTACTTTTCTTACAACACAAGAAACCAACATAAAATGAAGCCAATTCCTGTTTGGGAATTTACTCACAATTTAAGATAAAAGAACTCATAAAGTATTGTAAAGTAGGTTTATACCTACGAATGTTTGTGTAGGAAGTATTATAGTTGAATTTATATTTGTACCAATCAACATTTAACTTTTGTAAATGAAAATACTTATAGCTGATCATCATCCCGTATTTCGTCGTGGACTGAAATGTATGTTGAAAGGCGACAAGACATTTGAATTTAAAGGAAAAGTTGAGGATGGTAAATTTTTGATTTCTGAAATACAAAAACAGGAGCCAGACGTCCTGATTCTAGAAATTGATTTACCCAACTCTAATGGAGTAGGTTCTCTAAGACAAATTAGAACTCATTTCCCAGATCTTAAAGTACTAGTAGTAAGTTGCCATCCTGAAGAGATTTATGCCGTTTCTTCATTGAAAGCAGGAGCTCAAGGTTTCATTTCTAAAACCCGTACGGTCAAAGAAGTAAAGCACGCATTACTGACTATTGTTAAAGGTGAAAGATTCATTTCTGAAAACATCAAAAACAAAAAGAGTTCTGATTCTGAAAAACAAGAAATCCTTAAATTCAAAACGCTTTCTACTAGAGAGATAGAAGTACTCAATCTACTGTCTAGAGGTAAACGTAACAAGGAAATCGCCCAAGATCTTTCCATCAACGAGAAAACGGTAAGCACCTATAAAACTCGCCTGTTGAAAAAATTGAATGTGGATAATATTGCAGATTTGATCCACCAATCCAGATTACTACAAATCACTACCAAGTAAATTAAATTACTCGATTAAGCCTTTTTCCTAAGTGTTGGTTCAATTTATTGTAATCAATAACAGAGGCTAGAGCTTCCAGATTATCTTCTTCATCTGTAGAAGGTTTTAAATCTGAATAGAGTGCTTTTACCTTTTCTGCAATCATCAACCTACGGAAGTTAAGAATGGTGTCTGTCACATAGGTAGCCACAGTATCATCCTTTTGCTTGACAAAAATTTGTTTCTCTTCCCATTTGCTCAATTGGTAACGGTCTTCATCCATGATGAGATCTGCAATAAGTTGGGCTTCTTGATCCTCTAATTCTGACATCACGGTATTCACATCAATTTTTCCTTGCATCAAGAAAATATCGATCAGTTTAGGGTATAGGTTTTTGAAGTAGGCATTTGAGAATTCTACCTCATCTTCTTGAAGGTCCAAGAATATCTTCTCATAAACAGGTTTACTTTCCTTTTTCTTAATGACCTCGATTTCATTACCGTCAGGCTCCTGGATATATTCCTCAATGAACTCTTCATTACGATCACCGTAAAGCAATAGGATTCTAATGATGTTGCGCTCCAGCACTTCACGTCGATCCACCACCGCAGCCGCTGGTGCGTTAGGGACCTTTTGCATCGTCTGTGCTTCCTGCTCGCGACGATTCTTTTTTCTTACCTCACTAATCTCTGCATTGCGCATTTGAGCCAATGTGGAAAACAAGACATCTTCACCTATATCCAGAATTGCGGCGCTTTCCTGTACGTAGATTTCGCGTGAGATCTCATCAGGAATCTTAGAAATACTTTGGACGATCTCGCGTATCATTCCTGCCTTCTTGATAGGGTCACCAGCCGCCTCATCCTTCAACAATCCAGATTTGAATCTGATAAAATCAACAGCGTTGTCCTTCAAGAAGGTTCTTATCTCTGATTCTGTATGGGATTTTGCAAAGCTGTCTGGATCTTCACCTTCTGGAAAAGTACAGACACGCACGTTCATTCCTGCTTCAAGAATCAAATCGATACCACGTATGGCGGCTCTCAATCCAGCAGCGTCGCCGTCATAGAGTACCGTAATATTTTTGGTAAGCCTGCTTATTAATCGTATTTGCTCAGTAGTAAGTGCTGTTCCAGAACTGGAGACCACGTTCTGTATGCCTGCTTGATAGAGTTGTATTACATCTGTGTAACCTTCTACCAGGTAACACAAACCTTCTTTGGCCATGGCTTGTTTTGCTTCATAGATGCCATAAAGCACCTTGGACTTGTCATAGATCTCACTTTGTGGTGAATTGAGATACTTTGCTGCCTTTTTGGAACTGTCCAGAATCCTACCGCCAAAACCTAAAACTCTTCCAGACATGCTTCTTATGGGAAACATCACGCGCCCTTTAAAGCGATCAAACTGCTTATCGTCCTTAACAATGGTAAGTCCAGTTTTTTCAAGAAAGTCAACTTTGTAGCCAGCCTTGATAGCGGCATCTGTAAAGGCGCTCCATTGTTCTGGAGAGTAGCCTAACTGAAAGTAATTGATCGTCTCGTCCGTAAAGCCGCGTTCCTTGAAGTAACTATAACCAATGGCGCGACCTTCATCAGTTTTGAGCTGTCCTGCAAACCATTCTGCCGCAAACTTTGAGACCAGAAACATGGACTCCTTTTCATCCTGCATCTGTTTTTGCTCGTCGGTTTGCTCGGTTTCCTCTATTTCAATACCGTATTTGTTGGCGAGGTATTTAATGGCTTCTGGAAAGGTGAAATGTTCATGCTCCATGATGAAAGTGACGGCATTGCCACCTTTACCACTGGAAAAATCTTTCCAGATTTGCTTCACTGGCGATACCATAAAACTAGGCGTACGCTCGTCAGAGAATGGACTCAGGCCTTTAAAATTAGACCCTGATTTTTTCAATTGCACAAAATCACCTATCACCTCTTCTACTCGAGCGGCGTCAAAAACTGCATCAACAGTGGTACGTGCGATCATGGGATTTTGGCATTGGGCAAGCGGTTTGAGATACGCTGCCTGGAACCTTCAAAAATAGGAAAAATGATGGTGATGGGTTCGCTTTCGCGAAAGCGAGACCAACAAAAAAGTCCCTGCATACACAGAGACTTTTTATGGGCTAATTCAAAAAACTACTGAAACCTTATCCCAAAGGCTACATATTGACCATCTACAGAACCTGATTTGAAGATATCATTCAATCCCATTCTACCAAAAAGCACAAGGTCACCTTTACCAAAATATGCGTCAAGACCATATACAAAGGCATTGTTATCAAAGGCGTTCACATTGGTTTGCTTGATGTCTTCACCACCCAATTCATATTTGTATTTCAAACGTGAACTCAAATTAAACCCTGCATAACCACCGATACCAAATTTGAATTTATCATAATCAAGATAGCGCACGCGACCATCTTCATACTCCTTGCGGTCTGTTCCACTAAATTCAAAATGAACGGGTACCACTAATTGGTCCTGACGGAATTTTGCCTTATCAAAATCAAAGTTAAGTCGCTCTATTTGAGTATTATTAGGATCTGAAATGGTAAAGGCACGATTACCATTCAACTCTGTTCCTTGGGTTTGATATTCAAGACCGTACTTAAAACGCAGTGTCTGACTTTTATTAAGCGCGGTCACCCAATTGTAACCCAATGAAAAATAATTGTTGTTCCCATAGCTAAAGTCATCGATGCCTAGGTTCTCACCATCGATATAGTTATAGCCAAATCCTAGCGTGAACCCGGAGTTGGTGTACACATTCTTCTCTAGTTGCTTATTTCTCTTTTTGATAGAAATATTGACACCATCACTGAAGTCTGCCACGACTGCTGAACCTTCACCGTTGGAGAACTGTTTTACTTTGGCAAATTCGATTTGTGAATCGATCATCTCATTGTGTCTGGATATTTTTTCGGCATAGAACGCGGCTACAGTTTCCTTATCTTTTTGAGCCATCGCTTCAGTATAGTTTTTCCATTTGCCTACTCTTGAATTGATTTCTTCAATTTGTTCTGCAAGGGCCGTTCTCTGGTTGGACTCATAGAGTTGCTTTTCTTGTTCCAGCGCCTTGATTTCCTTATCAATCTTATTGCCCCAATCCTGCGCTGATTTATCGGTAACAGTGATGACTGTTTTACCATCTACATAAGTGGTGTCTCTTGTGGTTTGTGCCCAGCTGGCAAACATTCCAGCAAGCATTAAAATGATGGTAATAAAGTGTAATTGCTTTTTCATGATTGTTGAGTTTAAAATGAGAGGTTCCTGTCTGCTATATTTAGATAGCTGATTATTATTATTTTATGTTGTTTTGATTTACTGGTTTCTATCGATAAGCGCGACGGCTTCTCGTTTCAATCTGCCTAGACCATCGAGCAGTGTATTTTCCAATTTATTGCGGTTTTGAGCTTCTATGTCCCATTCGGTTTCTCTTAAAAGCTTTTGCGGATTTACCGAACTACTGCTAATCGCTGCCACGCTGTTATTGATTTGCTTTTTACGGGCTATTTTTTTCATCGCATTGTCCAGCAGCTGATCTACCTCGTTTAAAGAAGAAGTATCTTCTTGTTCAACGGTTTCCTGTGTATTAAAATCTGTCGTGGATGCGGCGATAGCGTTTTGTTCTATTATTTCATCCTTTCGTTCTATAGATGCAATGTCTGTCACCTTCTTGGGTTGGATAGGTAACTTCTTACTTTCTAATGGTACTCTTTTAGCTTTTACTTCATCTGTTACAGCTGCATCCTTATCAGTTATTGCGACAGCATCTTGTGGTTGCTCTTTGATGACAGGAACCGGTTCCATAGCTTCTAGATCAAGATCCTTTTGCTGGGTAGATGTTTCTTCAATGACGATTTCACTTCCAGTTGGGTCTATGGTATCATTAAAGAGTATGGCAGGCGCTGCCAGTAGTCCCAAAATTAGGATGGCGGCGATACCACTTAACCAAAGTACTACAGGTTGCTTTTTCTTCTTCTCGATGGTAGAAAGTCGCTCAGAAAGTCGGTCCCATGAGTCAGCGCTGGGCTGTATCTCACGATCGTCAAATTTGTTCTTTATATTATTAAGCTTCATAGCGCTTCTTTTTAATCTCGTTAATTTCTTCCTGCAATAGCAATCGTGCCTTTCTAAATTGTGATTTGCTGGTATTCTCACTAATGCCCAACATTGTGGCAATTTCATGATGTTTGAGGCCATCAATCACATACATTACAAAAACACTTTTGTAACCGTCTGGCAACTGGTCAATGCATTGCTGTATTTGATCCAGCGGCACATCCTCAGCTTCCTCTTCGGGTTCGTCTTCAAACTTTCCTTCATCAATCTCACTGCTCCATTTGAATGGATCCTTTTTACGCAGGAAATTCAAACATTCCCTAATCATGATGCGTCGCACCCAACCTTCAAAACTTCCCTCGTGATTAAAGGTCTCCAGTTTTGTAAACACCTTGAAAAAACCGTTAAGCATGATTTCTTCTGCGGTCTCGATAGGTGAAATGTACTGGCGACAAACGCTCAACATTTTACCGGCATGCTTGTCATAGAGCCTGCGTTGCGCCTTACGGTCACCTTGCGCAGCTTTCTCAATCAGCTTTTTCTCGTTGGTATAAAGTTGAATCACCTTCACTTTTTGGTTGCTTTCTATTTACATAGACACAACACTTTTTAAATGGTTGCCTGAAATTTTAAAAAAATCCTGAAATCTTTGGTGAGGTCAAAGTACATCAAAAAAAATGCTCCCTATTCAGAGAGCATTTGATTTGTGATGGTTGATGTTGAGGTGTTTCGCTTTCCTGTCTGCCGACAGGCAGGCGCGAAAGCGAACTTCTTATTTATTCTCGCCTTTATAACCAAAGCGTTTTAACTGCTTCTCGTCACTACGCCAGTTCTTGTTGACCTTGACGTACAATTCCAAGTGTACCTGCTTGCCAAAGAATTTTTCCAAATCCTTGCGGGCTTCAACGCCTACACGCTTGATGGCGGTTCCCTTATGGCCTATGATGATGCCCTTCTGGGTCTCGCGCTCTACCATGATGACAGACCGTATGCGTATGATGGTCTCGTCCTCAAAGAATTCTTCAGTATCAATCTCTACGGAATATGGAATTTCCTTTTTGTAATGTATAAGGATTTTCTCGCGTATGCTCTCGTTGACAAAAAATCGTTCTGGCTTGTCAGTCAAGGCATCCTTAGGATAATATGCTGGTGATTCTGGTAGCATCTCTATGATCCTATCCAGCAATTGCGGTACTCCAAAGTTTTCCAAGGCACTTATCGCAAAGATCTCTGCATTGGGAAGTCGTTCTTTCCAGTGTTTCATGGCTTCGGCGAGTTGGGTCTCGTCACCTTTGTCAATCTTATTGATCAACACAATGATAGGAACCTCTGCAAAGGTGAGTCGCTTTTCAAAGTCCTCGTTCTTCAATTCCTTTTCGCCCAGCTCCACCATATATAGGATACAATCGGCATCTTCAAAGGCGTTCTTTACAAACTCCATCATGCTTTCCTGCAGTTTGTAGGCTGGCTTCATGATACCAGGTGTGTCACTTAAAACAATTTGGAAATCGTCACCATTGACGATACCCAAAATCCTGTGTCTGGTCGTTTGTGCCTTACTAGTGATGATGGATAGGCGCTCGCCTACCAGCGCATTCATCAATGTGCTTTTCCCTACATTGGGATTCCCAACGATATTTACAAATCCTGCCTTGTGTTCCATGGGACAAAGATAACGGCATTTTTATAGATGCGTGCGATATTAAATGAATCGTCGCACCTGTGACACATCCTTTGATTTATGAAAAAACTCTTAAAGATGTTTAAAGAAATAGCACCAACCTTGAACTAAAAGCGTTAAAAGCTGTTAAGCCTTATAAAATCCAGAAATAAAGAAATTATTTTTGAATCTATGATGACATTTTTACAAGAAGCGGCAGCGCAAACGCAGGAAGCCGCAAAAAAAACCACTGAAATTAAAGATAGCGGCGAGTTGATCTGGGATCAACTGGCTGGATGGTACAACTCATTTATTGCACACTTACCTAATATAGGTATCGCAATCATTGTATTGATCATTGCCTATTTTGTCTCCAAGTATGTAGATCGAGGTATTCAAAAAGTGCTGCAAAGCAAGGTGTCGCAAGCGAGTGTTCGAAGACTTGCTGGTAAAGCGGTAGCTATAATTGTAGTTCTGGGCGGCATATTCATCGCCATGAGTGTTCTACAGCTCAATGATGCGGTTCAAGGTATCATTGCAGGTGCTGGTATCTCTGGACTGGTAATAGGTCTTGCACTACAAGGCTCGATGTCTAACGTTATTAGCGGTATCATCCTGTCATTCCGTAAGCAAGTGCGTGTGGGCGACTGGATAGAAACGACAGACTTTGCTGGTGAGGTCATGGAGATCCAATTGGATAAATTCATCATTAAGCAGTCCGATAACAACTTAGTAATCATTCCCAACAAAACGATCATTGACAACCCGTTAAAGAACTTTTCTTTGACACCACGCATGCGTGTGGTTGTGGGATGTGGCGTAGGCTATAAAATGGACCTAGAATTTTGTAAACAACTGGCCATTGATGCCGTTAGCGAGAAATTCCCGCAGAAAGATGGTGAAGAAGTGGAGTTTTTCTATCAGGAATTTGGCGATAGCAGTATCAACTTTATCATTCGATTCTGGGTGGATGCCGTCAAGAATAAGCAAAATTTACAAGCGCAAAGTGATGCGATCCTGGCGATCAAGAAAGTATATGATGCTAACGATATCAACATACCGTTCCCTATCCGTACACTAGAATTCAACAATAAATTACAGATGGACGGTACCGCGCCTTCAAGTGCGGAATAGTTGGAACTAAAAATTAAATGCAAATCCCAAGGCTTTGAGTCTTGGGATTTTTTTGTGTTACGCTTTCGCGAAAGCGATGCCACCACAATCCATTTGCACTTAACTAACCAGTTTTGAAAGGACTCACTTTGTAAAACCTTAGCATTCTTTAACAAAACTCTAATACCAGGATTATACTAGATCAAAAATATGAGGGTTTTCAATGCAACCTAAAAACCCTAATTATGAATAACAAGTTAACCAAGGCTGTTGGTGCCCTAACCATGGCAGCCGTTCTAGCAAGTTGTGTATCAAAGAAAAAATACAACGAACTGGAAACCGATTACAACAACACCAGATCTGAACTATTGAAGACGAGAGTCGAGAAGGAAGATCTAGAAGCCAAATTTGCTGCGATTGAAACGCGAGTTGATCGCTACAACGAGAAGATTGCGTCCCTGCAGTCTGACAAGGAAGGCATGCTGGTCACCTCAAACAATGGCGAGTTTGCCGTTTCTGAAAAGAACAAGCAAGCCATGAGACGTACGCTTAAAAATGTACCTCAAGAACAACTGGCAACAGCGACCAATCTTAAGGACAGTCTCAACCTGGCCATAAGCTACAAGATGTCACAACGTTTGCAAGGCGAGAATGCTGGTAAGCAGGTGGATATGAAAATTGAGAATACTGTGGTGATGATTCAAATTGCCGACGATTTGCTATTCGGCGACAGTAGTTATCGCGTGGGAAGCAAAGCAGACGGTATTCTATCAAAGATTGCTGCAGTGGTAAATTCTGAGCCATCACTTGAAGTTCTCGTAGAAGGTCATACCGACAGTCGCACGGTGAAAGAAGGCAGCTACATTAAAGACAACTGGGATTTGAGTACAGAACGTGCTGCTGCCATTGCTCGCAGATTGAATTCCAAATTTAGCGTACCACAAGAGCAGCTAATCGTTGCAGGTAGAGCTAGCTATGATCCAATAGTGGCCAATGATTCCAGAGAAAACATGGCAAAAAATAGACGTACGCAGATCGTGATCATGCCTAATCTAGATAAATTCTTTGCGATGCTGGATAGTGATCTAGCCGTTTTGGACGAATCTGAGAAGTAAAAACACCCATTTTTGATAAGAAAACCGTCTGAACAGTTGTTAAGGCGGTTTTTTATTTGCTTGAATATTAGGATATTATATGTAAGAAACCAGCCTTATTGTTAAATATTAGCTAATCAATTGATAAACCTACGTTAGACGTAGTTTCTAATGGTGTTTCCCACAATATATTTACACCTCAATTAAATCAACAATTATGAAATTTACACAAGTATTAAGCGTAGCAATTCTAGCAGGAACACTAACCATGGTGTCTTGTAAAGATGCTGAAAAAGAAAAAATGGAAGCTGAAAAAATGGAAATGGAACAGCGCACTGCAGACTCTCTAAGAATGGAAGAAGAGAGAATGGCAGAACGTGAAGCTATGGCTGTTGAAGTAGGTGGTGCAAAAATGTACGCTGACCAAACTATCGTAGAAAATGCTTCTAAAGCAGATAATTTGACTACTCTAGTTGCAGCGGTACAAGCAGCAGGTCTAGTAGAAACTTTAAACAGTGATGGACCATTTACAGTATTTGCTCCAACCAATGCAGCTTTTGACGCATTACCACAAGGAACTGTAGCTACATTGCTAAAACCAGAAAACAAAGAACAATTATCAGGAATCTTAACTTACCACGTAGTAAGTGGAAACGTTGATGCTGCTAGTTTGATGAACATGATCGAACAAAATGGTGGTACTGCAACTTTAGATACCGTCAACGGTGGACAACTAACTGCAAGTGTTGTAGATGGTAAAGTTGTTATTACTGATGCAAAAGGTGGAAAATCTACTGTAATCATTGCTGATGTAAAACAATCTAACGGTGTTGTACACGCAGTTGATACTGTATTGATGCCTGCATAATCTTTTAGATTATAACTTTTAAGGAAAGCCTGAAACATACGTTTCAGGCTTTTTTTGTGCGTTAATTTTTAGGGTAAGTAAGCACTTAAACATCTTTATTAAAAGCCTGAGAATTGGCTTAATTATGATTGGCAACTACATTCTGAGTTAGATAAAGGTGCATTCCAATTAAATAACTAATAGTCGTTCTGGAGGCAGTAATTAAGTGATCACCAAGTAGTCATGCGAATTTGCTTTATAGGCTCTCTGATGGGCCGCAGACAAATTTCTGTAATACTTTTACTTGTTAAGGCTTGGTACGTTTATGAGCTTTTGTAAGATTACATCTAGATGCTTAATGATTACTCGATCTTACGGTTCTAGAAAGCCGTATACTCTATTATTTAGCGTTGCACATCTGTTTTAAGCAGATTGGACAACGACAATGGTATTTCAATATAATTCTAATAAATCCAAGGCTAACTGTTTAAATTACGCTACAAGCAATGCTTCTAAAACTCAGACAAGAAAAAAGAGTCGCTTAATAGCGACTCTTTTTAAAGTGATTATGAATGATTCTTGAGTTTTACATGGATATTATGATAAACTCAGATCTTCTATTATCCTGATGTTGTTCTTCAGTACATTCCACACCATCAGAACATTTGTTGACTAATTGACTTTCACCATAACCTTTTGAAGTCAATCTAGCCTCGTCAATTCCTTTAGAAATTAGATAGTTTCTCGTACTTGCTGCACGTCTATCTGATAACCTCTCGTTATAGGATTTGGTTCCTCTACTATCTGTGTGCGAACGAATATCAATGGTCATCGTTGGATTATCTTCCAGAACCGACAGTACTTTTTGCAGTTCTAATTCAGCATCCTCACGTATAAAGGACATATCAAAATCAAAGTAGATCGGGTTCAAATTGAGAAGCTTAGCTAAATCATCTCCAACTCTACCTTTATAGGATTCTGGATCAAGTGCCAGGTCAACTTCAATAACACCAGTAGTTGTAGGTGTATTAACAAGTTCCTCTGCAGTATTGAATTCTCGCTTTTCTGCTCTAATGAAGAAAGTCTTATCACATTCTAGTTTTAAAGCGTACTTCCCATTTCTATCTGACCGTCTGGTAACGACAATGTTGTTGTTGATATCCACCACAGAAATCATGGCGTCCTCTAGAGCTTCTTTGGTGATCGCATTGGTCACGGTGCCTGTAATGATTTGCTCACAGGTTTCTCTCAGGTCTTCAATCTGTACAAATCTATAGATGTCGTCATTCTCGCCTTGGCTCACCCTATTAGAACTAAAGTAACCCGTATTGACACTTTCATCAACGATGAAAGCAAAGTCATCATCTGGACTATTTGCAGGCTCACCTATATTGACTGGATTACTAAGCGATCCATCTTTATTGATGGTAGAGACAAAAATGTCAAGTCCACCTAAACCTTGCAGCCCATTACTGGCAAAATACAGATTGCCGCTACGGCTGATATAGGGATAGCTTTCACGGCCTTCTGTATTAACAATGCTTACGTTTTCTAGATCACTGTAAGAGCCGTCGTCTTCAATAGTGACTCTCCATATGTCGGTTTCCTTGAAGGTACTTTCAGTTCCCATAGTTCCAGGCATATCGCTTGAAAAGTATAGTGTCTTCCCATCAGGCGTAAGCGCTGGATGTGAAGTACTGAATCCGCCTTCAGCAAACTCGACGGCTTGCGGCTCACTCCATTTACCGTCCTTTCTTTCAGATTTAAAGATCTGTAGTCTGCTTACTCGCTCGTCATCCTTTCCTAATGTGCCATCTTCATAATTGTTACGAGTGAAATAAACGGTATTCAAATCCTTAGAAAATGTAGGTGTACTCTCATGAAAGATGGAATTGATCCTAGAATCAAACTTCTCTACATTACTCATGTTCCCTTGCTGATCACGATCTGCCACATAAAGATCCAGGAATGGTTTCTCATTCCAGGAATGACGTCTCTTGTAGAAAACACCGGTATCTCTTGCGCTAGCAAAAACCACTTGCGCTGGTCCGTAATACGCCGTTCCAAAATCCTGATAATTTGTATTTATGGAAACGGGTTCTACCTCAAATCTTCCCTTTTGGAAATCAACTATCGTTAGATAATTGGGTGCATTTTCCAAAGATTGTAATCTGCTATCCTTTTCGCCTTTGACCGCAAAAGTTTTTAGCAACCGGTCTGCTTTAGCATACTGGCGGTCACTTTTCAACGCTTGGGCGTATCTAAAATAATATTCTGAAGGAATGGTCTCATTATCCAACTTGAAGAGTTGATTGTACCATTTCAACGCATTTTGATAATCGTTGTTAAAGTAATACGTGTCTCCAAGTTTTGAGAAGATCTCCACACTCTTGAATCCCTTATTGGCCATCTTTTCAAAGATTTCCCTTGAATCGATAAAGGCGTATTTGTCGTACTCTCTTTCTGCCTTTGGTGATGTTTTGTTGGGGTTTGTTTGCGCTTTCGCGAAAGCGAACACAAATACCAGCAACATTGCAATACCATATCTTCTCACGTTGTTTGTCATAACTAGGTCTTAGAAGAATCTAGGCGTCAACATGCGATTGTAGGAGTTAAAGAGTTCAAATCGAACAAACACCTCAAAACTACCATCGTCAAATTGTGTGTTACCAAGCTCTGTAGTCTCACGGTCATAGGCAAAACCAAGGCTTACCTGATCACTTACCTGATATCCTATCAAACCACTAACTGCAGCGTCCAATCTATACGCAGCGCCTAAGGTCAACTTCTCACTGATCAAGAAATTAGCCGTAAGATCGACTTGTAAAGGTGCACCAGCAACAGCTTTTATCATGGTACTAGGTTTGAATTTCAAAGTAGGGTTGATATCAAATACATAACCACCGGTCAAGTAATAGTGAATACGCTCTGCTGCTACAAATGATGAATTGTTATTGGTATTGTTTGAAGCTTCAAAATGCTCGTTACGCAATAAGTTAGGCGCACTCAAACCGGCATAAAATTTATCTGTATGATAATAGATACCTGTACCAATGTTAGGTGTCAAACGATTGTCAATATTGTTTTCAAAAGCAGGATCAACGGTTCCAGGAGGTAAATTCAACTTATTGAAATCGACGTCGAGCACATGAGCACCCAATTTTAAACCAAAACTCAATCGCCCTTCCACACTGGTCTGTATGGTATAACTAATGTCACCATTGAAATAGGTTTCACTAGATGGACCCAACTTGTCATTAACAATTGAGAGACCTAGTCCCAATCGCCCAAGACCTACTGGACTGTGTAGACTTATGCTTTGGGTTTCTGGTGCTCCATCAAGTCCAACCCACTGACTGCGGTGTAATGCAATCGCACTCAACATACCGCGATTCCCAGCATAAGCTGGGTTAATCGCGATGGTGTTGTACATATATTGAGTGTATTGAGCATCTTGCTGTCCAAAGGCGCTATAACCTATTAAAAGAAGAAATATGCTAACTAAAAATTTCATCATTCCGTTTTTGTTGTTATTAATTCTCATAATTTCTATCTCTGTATATAGATGTATCCAGCCTTAGATTGTCCATTGCCATCAAGGTCTATGTAGTTAAATACATAGTAGTAAGTACCTACTGGCAACTCATCACCTTGCTCAATGGTTATTCTACCTTCAGATATTCCTCTAAAGACATTTCCATCTTGACCATAATTATCTGTGTTATACACTTCAACTCCCCAACGATTGAATATCGCTAAGTTGTTCTCTGGATAACATTCAATTTGATCAATTACTAAGAAGTCATTGATGTTATTACCATCTGGTGAGATACCATTGTAAACTTCTGGATCTCCACACACTGTTGGTGGTGGTGGTGGCGCATCAAACTCTAGGTAATCGAAGATTCCGTCGCCATCGGTATCTCTTGTATTACCAGTGTTCGGGTTTTGATCTCCATCAGGATCTGGACCTTCATCAATAGTTGGGAATGGGTCGCCATCATCATTATCATCAAGATAATCTGGGATACCATCAGAATCTGTATCCTGATCTGTTGGATCATTATCACCATCATAATCTTCATAGATAGTGTCCACTGTATCACCATCATCATCCACGTCTCTGTAATCGACATCTTCAGTTCCATCAAGATCTGGAAGTACGCTAGGATCTCCATCTACTTCTAGTCCATCTGGATCTCCAAAGCCATTCAGGTCACCATCGTAATTGTCATCCAATCCATCGATATCAACATCTGCTCCACTAGGTAATACATCTGCGATACCATTATGGTCAAAATCATGTCCTTCCAAACGATCTGGTACGTTATCATTATCTGAATCTGTGTCGATATAATCAGGACTACCGTCACCATCAAAATCAAACTCCTCGATTGGTGATCCATTAATGTCATACGCATCGTCCACTCCATTGCGATCTACATCATTCCCGGTAGGTGCGATGTAGCCAAAGGTTTCTTGAGACTCTACATTATCTGTGATACCATCGTTATCTGCATCTTGATCTAGATAGTCTGGGATTGCATCTAGATCTGTATCTCTAGGAGCTTGAGAAACACCATTTCCATCAATACCGCCATCTTCAGCAGCATCAGGAATACCGTTTTCTCCTTCAGGTCCATCAACCATACCGTCATTATCAGCATCAAGCGCAGAGTTACCCGTTTCATTCACATCATAGACACCGTCGTTGTCACTATCTAAATCTAAATGATTAGGAATGCCATCACCATCAGTATCAAATTCTGGATTGACAACTCCATCATCATTTCCAACCAGTGGATCGTTGTCATCATCGTCGAGGTATGCAGGCACACCGTCATCGTCATTATCAATATCTGGATTAGAACCAACTTCTACGATATCTGGTATACCATCATTATCATCATCTAAATCAAATAACGCAGTATCATCAATAGGATCTAGATAGTTAGGTGTACCGTCTCCATCTGTATCATCATTGGTAGGATCGCCATCATTATTGACGTCTTCACCATTATTCGGATCATTATCAGGTCCACCAGGCTCAAAAGTCAACAATCCATCTTCATCATCATCTTGATCTCTAAAATCAGGATTGTCATTCAGACCGTCACGGTTAGGTAGATCGAAGGCATCATCCATAACTAAGACACCATTTGGATCGTCAAGATCACCAATTGAACCATCAAAAGCATCGTCTAAACCATCGTTATCAGCGTCAGTTCCAGAAGGTGTTAGATCAGGTATACCATCTGCATTGAAGTCAGTACCTTCAATAGCATCAGGAACATTATCACCATCAGAATCCAAATCTAGATAATCAGGCAACGCATCTTGGTTGGTATAGTTGAAATCAACTTCTGTATTCACCGGATTGATTGGTGTTCCCAAAGTATCATAAGCGTCATCGACACCGTTACCATCAGAGTCAACGCCACTAGGTGGGACATAACCACTTGATGATTGCGACTCTATGTTGTCAGTTATACCGTCACCATCAGAATCCTGATCTTTATAGTTTGGTACGTCATCAGCATCTAAATCAGACTCAAGAGGATCGCTGCTAACGCCAGCTCCATCAACACCACCGTCTTCAGCAGCATCAGGAATACCGTTATCACCAGCTGGTCCATCTACCATACCATCATTATCGGCATCTAAATCACCATTACCATTTTCAACAACATCATAGATTCCATCGTTGTCAACATCCAAGTCTAAATGATTAGGGACCCCATCGCCATCTAAATCAGTAGTTGGGTTTACCAGTCCATCTTCATTTCCAACAAAGAAATCATTATCATCATCATCTAAGTAAGAAGGAACACCGTCATTGTCGTTGTCAATATCTGGGTCTTGGCCGTCCAGTTCGACAATATCTGTTATACCGTCGTCGTCGTCATCTAAGTCAATAGGATCTGGTATTCCATCTCCATCAGAATCAAAATAGACAATAGTTGGATCGTCTGGATCGCCATCACCGTTTTGATCAATATCAGCTGGATTATTTGGATCATCAGAAATATCGTTCACAACATCTCCATCTGGATTAGTAGCTGTCCCTAATATGGAGTTGATAGCTCTCTTGTTTCTAACGTCAGCCTCTGTAATAGTGTGACTAGCCACCGCTGTCACTGATTCACCAGGTGCTATAGAGGCAAAACTGGAAGGAATCAATGTTCCTGGATCTGCATTATCATCAGTCAAAACAAGATTACTCAACGTTTGATCACCAGTGTTTGTCACCGTTATACTGAAAGTAAGTACATCACCAACCTGTGTGAATGTTGTTTGATCTGCTGCTTTCAAAATACTGAAGCTGCCATTATTATTTGGAAGGTCCGTATCCGTTGGATCATCTGGGTCGCCGTCGCCGTCAGGATCCTCATCCCTCGGGTTGTTAGGGTCATCAGAGGTATCCGTCACGTCGTCCCCATCAGGGTTCGTTCCCGTGGCAAGTGCCTGGTTCGATACCGTTCCCGCATCAATGTCGGACTGCTGGATCGTGTAGCTTCCCGTAAACGTGGTCTCATCCACATCCCCTGGGGCCAGTGTAGCGATAGGTCCGCCGGTCAATGTACCGTTGACACCATCAAGTAGTGGATCCGTGATCGTGATATCCGTCAACGTAGTCGCTCCGGTGTTCGTTACGGTGAAGCTGTAGCTGATCGTCTCGCCCAACTGTGCGAAACCGTCGCCGTTCTCATCCGTGAACCTGCTCTCCTTCAACAAAGAGATGTCACTGTCATCCGGAAGGTCCGTATCCGTTGGATCATCCGGGTCACCGTCGCCGTCAGGATCCTCATCCCTCGGGTTGTTAGGGTCATCAGAGGTATCCGTCACGTCGTCCCCATCAGGGTTCGTTCCCGTGGCAAGTGCCTGGTTCGATACCGTTCCCGCATCAATGTCGGACTGCTGGATCGTGTAGCTTCCCGTAAACGTGGTCTCATCCACATCCCCTGGGGCCAGTGTAGCGATAGGTCCGCCGGTCAATGTACCGTTGACACCATCAAGTAGTGGATCCGTGATCGTGATATCCGTCAACGTAGTCGCTCCGGTGTTCGTTACGGTGAAGCTGTAGCTGATCGTCTCGCCCAACTGTGCGAAGCCGTCGCCGTTCTCATCCGTGAACCTGCTCTCCTTCAACAAAGAGATGTCACTGTCATCCGGAAGGTCCGTATCAGTTGGATCATCCGGGTCACCGTCGCCGTCAGGATCCTCATCCCTCGGGTTGTTAGGGTCATCAGAGGTATCCGTCACGTCGTCCCCATCAGGGTTCGTTCCCGTGGCAAGTGCCTGGTTCGATACCGTTCCCGCATCAATGTCGGACTGCTGGATCGTGTAGCTTCCCGTAAACGTGGTCTCATCCACATCCCCTGGGGCCAGTGTAGCGATAGGTCCGCCGGTCAATGTACCGTTGACACCATCAAGTAGTGGATCCGTGATCGTGATATCCGTCAACGTAGTCGCTCCGGTGTTCGTTACGGTGAAGCTGTAGCTGATCGTCTCGCCCAACTGTGCGAAGCCGTCGCCGTTCTCATCCGTGAACCTGCTCTCCTTCAACAAAGAGATGTCACTGTCATCCGGAAGGTCCGTATCCGTTGGATCATCTGGGTCACCGTCGCCGTCAGGATCCTCATCCCTCGGGTTGTTAGGGTCATCAGAGGTATCCGTCACGTCGTCCCCATCAGGATTCGTTCCCGTGGCAAGTGCCTGGTTCGATACCGTTCCGGCATCAATGTCGGACTGCTGGATCGTGTAGCTTCCGCTAAAGGTCGTCGTGTCTACCGCTCCAGGTGCCAATGTAGCGATCGGTCCGCCGGTAAGGCTGCCGTTAGGCGCCACCAATAGTGGATCCGTGATCGTGATATCCGTCAACGTAGTCGCTCCGGTGTTCGTTACGGTGAAGCTGTAGCTGATCGTCTCGCCCAACTGTGCGAAGCCGTCACCGTTCTCATCGTTGAACGTGCTCTCCTTAAGCAGCGATATGTCACTGTCATCTGGAAGGTCCGTATCCGTTGGATCGTCTGGGTCACCGTCGCCGTCAGGATCCTCATCCGTCGGGTTGTTAGGGTCATCAGAGGTATCCGTCACATCGTCCCCATCAGGATTCGTTCCCGTGGCAAGTGCCTGGTTCGATACCGTTCCGGCATCAATGTCGGACTGCTGGATCGTGTAGCTTCCGCTAAAGGTCGTCGTGTCTACCGCTCCAGGTGCCAATGTAGCGATCGGTCCGCCGGTAAGGCTGCCGTTAGGCGCCACCAATAGTGGATCCGTGATCGTGATATCCGTCAACGTAGTCGCTCCGGTGTTCGTTACGGTGAAGCTGTAGCTGATCGTCTCGCCCAACTGTGCGAAGCCGTCACCGTTCTCATCGTTGAACGTGCTCTCCTTAAGCAGCGATATGTCACTGTCATCTGGAAGGTCCGTATCCGTTGGATCGTCTGGGTCACCGTCGCCGTCAGGATCCTCATCCGTCGGGTTGTTAGGGTCATCAGAGGTATCCGTCACATCGTCCCCATCAGGATTCGTTCCCGTGGCAAGTGCCTGGTTCGATACCGTTCCGGCATCAATGTCGGACTGCTGGATCGTGTAGCTTCCGCTAAAGGTCGTCG
Organism: Nonlabens sp. YIK11; assembly: GCF_001413925.1. NCBI lineage: Bacteria > Pseudomonadati > Bacteroidota > Flavobacteriia > Flavobacteriales > Flavobacteriaceae > Nonlabens > Nonlabens sp. YIK11. The sequence goes on along the minus strand of NZ_LBMJ01000001.1, from coordinate 1,191,344 downwards.
TGTCCACCGCTCCAGGTGCAAGGCTCGCGATCGGTCCACCGGTAAGGCTGCCGTTAGGCGCCACCAATAGTGGATCCGTGATCGTGATATCCGTCAACGTAGTCGCTCCGGTGTTCGTTACCGTGAAGCTGTAGCTGATCGTCTCGCCCAACTGTGCGAAGCCGTCACCGTTCTCATCGTTGAACCTGCTCTCCTTCAACAAAGAGATGTCACTGTCATCCGGAAGGTCCGTATCCGTTGGATCGTCTGGGTCACCGTCGCCGTCAGGATCCTCATCCGTCGGGTTGTTAGGGTCATCAGAGGTATCCGTCACATCGTCCCCATCAGGATTCGTTCCCGTGGCAAGTGCCTGGTTCGATACCGTTCCGGCATCAATGTCGGACTGCTGGATCGTGTAGCTTCCGCTAAAGGTCGTCGTGTCTACCGCTCCAGTTGCCAATGTAGCGATCGGTCCGCCGGTAAGGCTGCCGTTAGGCGCCACCAATAGTGGATCCGTGATCGTGATATCCGTCAACGTAGTCGCTCCGGTGTTCGTTACGGTGAAGCTGTAGCTGATCGTCTCGCCCAACTGTGCGAAGCCGTCACCGTTCTCATCGTTGAACGTGCTCTCCTTAAGCAGCGATATGTCACTGTCATCCGGTAGGTCCGTATCCGTTGGATCGTCTGGGTCACCGTCGCCGTCAGGATCCTCATCCGTCGGGTTGTTAGGGTCATCAGAGGTATCCGTCACATCGTCCCCATCAGGATTCGTTCCCGTGGCAAGTGCCTGGTTCGATACCGTTCCGGCATCAATGTCGGACTGCTGGATCGTGTAGCTTCCGCTAAAGGTCGTCGTGTCTACCGCTCCAGGTGCCAATGTAGCGATCGGTCCGCCGGTAAGGCTGCCGTTAGGCGCCACCAATAGTGGATCCGTGATCGTGATATCCGCCAACGTAGTCGCTCCGGTGTTCGTTACGGTGAAGCTGTAGCTGATCGTCTCGCCCAACTGTGCAAAGCCGTCACCGTTCTCATCGTTGAACGTGCTCTCCTTAAGCAGCGATATGTCACTGTCATCCGGTAGGTCCGTCACGGTCGTGTCGTCCTCCAGGTTGCTGTTGTCATCCGAAAGGTCGCTGACATCATCTCCGTCGGGTGTCGTTCCCGTAGCCGTAGCCTGGTTCGATACGCTCTGCGCATCGATGTCGGACTGCTGGATCGTGTAGCTTCCGCTAAAGGTAGCCGTGTCCACCGCTCCAGGTGCCAGTGTAGCGATGGGACCGCCAGTCAACGTACCGTTGGCACCATCAAGTAGTGGATCCGTTACCGTTACATTCGTAAGGGTCGTAGCTCCACTGTTCGTTACCTCGAAGCTATAGCTGATCGTCTCGCCCAACTGTGCAAAGCCATCGCCATTCTCATCGTTGAACACAGAGGTCTTGATGATCGATATCTCGCTGTCCTCGGGAAGGTCCGTATCCGTTGGATCATTCTCCAGGTTGCTGTTGTCATCCGAAAGGTCGCTGACATCATCTCCGTCGGGTGTCGTTCCCGTAGCCGTAGCCTGGTTCGATACGCTCTGCGCATCGATGTCGGACTGCTGGATCGTGTAGCTTCCGCTAAAGGTAGCCGTGTCCACCGCTCCAGGTGCCAGTGTAGCGATGGGACCGCCAGTCAACGTACCGTTGGCACCATCAAGTAGTGGATCCGTTACCGTTACATTCGTAAGGGTCGTAGCTCCACTGTTCGTTACCTCGAAGCTATAGCTGATCGTCTCGCCCAACTGTGCAAAGCCATCGCCATTCTCATCGTTGAACACAGAGGTCTTGATGATCGATATCTCGCTGTCCTCGGGAAGGTCCGTATCCGTTGGATCATTCTCCAGGTTGCTGTTGTCATCCGAAAGGTCGCTGACATCATCTCCGTCGGGTGTCGTTCCCGTAGCCGTAGCCTGGTTCGATACGCTCTGCGCATCGATGTCGGACTGCTGGATCGTGTAGCTTCCACTAAAGGTCGTCGTGTCCGTTGCTCCTGGTGCCAGTGTAGCGATGGGACCGCCAGTCAACGTACCGTTGGCACCATCAAGTAGTGGATCCGTTACCGTTACGTTCGTTAGGGTCGTAGCTCCACTGTTCGTTACCTCGAAGCTGTAGCTGATCGTCTCGCCCAACTGTGCGAAGCCATCGCCGTTCTCATCGTTGAACACCGACGTCTTGATGATCGATATCTCGCTGTCCTCGGGAAGGTCCGTCACGGTCGTGTCGTCCTCCAGGTTGCTGTTGTCATCCGAAAGGTCACTGACATCATCTCCATCAGGTGTCGTTCCCGTTGCCGTAGCCTGGTTCGATACGCTCTGCGCATCGATGTCGGACTGCTGGATCGTGTAGCTTCCACTAAAGGTCGTCGTGTCCGTTGCTCCTGGTGCCAGTGTAGCGATGGGACCGCCAGTCAACGTACCGTTGGCACCATCAAGTAGTGGATCCGTTACCGTTACGTTCGTTAGGGTCGTAGCTCCACTGTTCGTTACCTCGAAGCTGTAGCTGATCGTCTCGCCCAACTGTGCAAAGCCATCGCCATTCTCATCGTTGAAAACCGAGGTCTTGATGATCGATATCTCGCTGTCCTCGGGTAGGTCCGTCACGGTCGTGTCGTCCTCCAGGTTGCTGTTGTCATCCGAAAGGTCACTGACATCATCTCCATCAGGTGTCGTTCCCGTTGCCGTAGCCTGGTTCGATACGCTCTGCGCATCGATGTCGGACTGCTGGATCGTGTAGCTTCCGCTAAAGGTAGCCGTGTCCACCGCTCCAGGTGCAAGGCTCGCGATCGGGCCGCCAGTCAATGTACCGTTGGCACCATCAAGTAGTGGATCCGTTACCGTTACATTCGTAAGGGTCGTAGCTCCACTGTTCGTTACCTCGAAGCTATAGCTGATCGTCTCGCCCAACTGTGCGAAGCCATCGCCGTTCTCATCGTTGAACACCGACGTCTTGATGATCGATATCTCGCTGTCCTCGGGAAGGTCCGTCACGGTCGTGTCATCCTCAATTGGACTATTATCATCAGAAGTATCCGTGACATTATTATTATCAGGATCTTGTCCAGTAACAATTGCTTGATTCGTGACTTGTAAATTATCAATATCCGACTGCTGGATCGTATAGCTTCCACTAAAGGTCGTCATGTCTACCGCACCAGGTGCAAGGCTCGCAATAGGAGCGCCAGAAAGTGAACCATTTATTCCTTGTAATAATGGGTCAGATAAGATAATGTTAGTAATTGTCCTATTACCCGCATTTCTTATAGTAAATGCATAACTAACAGTTTCACCCACCTGAGCGGACCCATCTCCATTCTCATCATTAAAGGTTCCTCTTTTAATAAGGGTAATCGCATCGACGGCATCGTAAGTGGTTATAGTAGGATCGTTTTCGAAATTACTATTATCATCTGATAGATCCGTAACATTCGAATTATCGGGATCTTGTGCTTCGACCGTTGCTTGATTGCTGACTTGTAATGCGTTTACGTCAGTTAAGGATAAAGTATAAGTTCCTACAAACGTATTCGAATCACTTGCGCCAGGTACAAGGCTCGCAATAGGACCACCCGTAAGACTGCCGTTTGGTGCCACTAATAACGGGTCTGCAATAATAACGTTAGTTAATGTAACATTTCCGGTATTTGTTACTACAAAAGAATAACTTATAGTTTCGCCAACCTGCGCCACTCCATCATTGTTCTCATCGTTGAAAACCCCTATTTTAATCAAAGATATTCTAGCATTTTTAGGAAGGTCCGTCACGGTCGTGTCGTCCTCCAGGTTGCTGTTGTCATCCGAAAGGTCGCTGACATCATCTCCGTCGGGTGTCGTTCCCGTAGCCGTAGCCTGGTTCGATACGCTCTGCGCATCGATGTCGGACTGCTGGATCGTGTAGCTTCCGCTAAAGGTCGTCGTGTCCACCGCTCCAGGTGCAAGGCTCGCGATCGGGCCGCCGGTAAGGCTGCCGTTAGGCGCCACCAATAGTGGATCCGTTACCGTTACATTCGTTAGGGTCGTAGCTCCACTGTTCGTTACCTCGAAGCTGTAGCTGATCGTCTCGCCCAACTGTGCAAAGCCATCGCCGTTCTCATCGTTGAACACCGACGTCTTGATGATCGATATCTCGCTGTCCTCGGGAAGGTCCGTATCCGTTGGATCATTCTCCAGGTTGCTGTTGTCATCCGAAAGGTCACTGACATCATCTCCATCAGGTGTCGTTCCCGTAGCCGTAGCCTGGTTCGATACGCTCTGCGCATCGATGTCGGACTGCTGGATCGTGTAGCTTCCACTAAAGGTCGTCGTGTCCGTTGCTCCTGGTGCCAGTGTAGCGATGGGACCGCCAGTCAACGTACCGTTGGCACCATCAAGTAGTGGATCCGTTACCGTTACGTTCGTTAGGGTCGTAGCTCCACTGTTCGTTACCTCGAAGCTGTAGCTGATCGTCTCGCCCAACTGTGCAAAGCCATCGCCATTCTCATCGTTGAAAACCGAGGTCTTGATGATCGATATCTCGCTGTCCTCGGGTAGGTCCGTCACGGTCGTGTCGTCCTCCAGGTTGCTGTTGTCATCCGAAAGGTCACTGACATCATCTCCATCAGGTGTCGTTCCCGTTGCCGTAGCCTGGTTCGATACGCTCTGCGCATCGATGTCGGACTGCTGGATCGTGTAGCTTCCGCTAAAGGTAGCCGTGTCCACCGCTCCAGGTGCAAGGCTCGCGATCGGGCCGCCAGTCAATGTACCGTTGGCACCATCAAGTAGTGGATCCGTTACCGTTACATTCGTAAGGGTCGTAGCTCCACTGTTCGTTACCTCGAAGCTGTAGCTGATCGTCTCGCCCAACTGTGCGAAGCCATCGCCGTTCTCATCGTTGAACACCGACGTCTTGATGATCGATATCTCGCTGTCCTCGGGAAGGTCCGTCACGGTCGTGTCGTCCTCCAGGTTGCTGTTGTCATCCGAAAGGTCACTGACATCATCTCCATCAGGTGTCGTTCCCGTTGCCGTAGCCTGGTTCGATACGCTCTGCGCATCGATGTCGGACTGCTGGATCGTGTAGCTTCCACTAAAGGTCGTCGTGTCCGTTGCTCCTGGTGCCAGTGTAGCGATGGGACCGCCAGTCAACGTACCGTTGGCACCATCAAGTAGTGGATCCGTTACCGTTACGTTCGTTAGGGTCGTAGCTCCACTGTTCGTTACCTCGAAGCTATAGCTGATCGTCTCGCCCAACTGTGCAAAGCCATCGCCATTCTCATCGTTGAAAACCGAGGTCTTGATGATCGATATCTCGCTGTCCTCGGGTAGGTCCGTCACGGTCGTGTCGTCCTCCAGGTTGCTGTTGTCATCCGAAAGGTCACTGACATCATCTCCATCAGGTGTCGTTCCCGTTGCCGTAGCCTGGTTCGATACGCTCTGCGCATCGATGTCGGACTGCTGGATCGTGTAGCTTCCGCTAAAGGTAGCAGTGTCCACCGCTCCAGGTGCAAGGCTCGCGATCGGGCCGCCAGTCAATGTACCGTTGGCACCATCAAGTAGTGGATCCGTTACCGTTACGTTCGTTAGGGTCGTAGCTCCACTGTTCGTTACCTCGAAGCTGTAGCTGATCGTCTCGCCCAACTGTGCGAAGCCATCGCCGTTCTCATCGTTGAACACCGAGGTCTTGATGATCGATATCTCGCTGTCCTCGGGAAGGTCCGTCACGGTCGTGTCGTCCTCCAGGTTGCTGTTGTCATCCGAAAGGTCACTGACATCATCTCCATCAGGTGTCGTTCCCGTAGCCGTAGCCTGGTTCGATACGCTCTGCGCATCGATGTCGGACTGCTGGATCGTGTAGCTTCCACTAAAGGTCGTCGTGTCCGTTGCTCCTGGTGCCAGTGTAGCGATGGGACCGCCAGTCAACGTACCGTTGGCACCATCAAGTAGTGGATCCGTTACCGTTACATTCGTTAGGGTCGTAGCTCCACTGTTCGTTACCTCGAAGCTGTAGCTGATCGTCTCGCCCAACTGTGCAAAGCCATCGCCATTCTCATCGTTGAACACAGAGGTCTTGATGATCGATATCTCGCTGTCCTCGGGTAGGTCCGTCACGGTCGTGTCGTCCTCCAGGTTGCTGTTGTCATCCGAAAGGTCGCTGACATCATCTCCATCAGGTGTCGTTCCCGTTGCCGTAGCCTGGTTCGATACGCTCTGCGCATCGATGTCGGACTGCTGGATCGTGTAGCTTCCGCTAAAGGTAGCCGTGTCCACCGCTCCAGGTGCAAGGCTCGCGATCGGGCCGCCAGTCAATGTACCGTTGGCACCATCAAGTAGTGGATCCGTTACCGTTACGTTCGTAAGGGTCGTAGCTCCACTGTTCGTTACCTCGAAGCTATAGCTGATCGTCTCGCCCAACTGTGCGAAGCCATCGCCGTTCTCATCGTTGAACACCGACGTCTTGATGATCGATATCTCGCTGTCCTCGGGAAGGTCCGTATCCGTTGGATCATTCTCCAGGTTGCTGTTGTCATCCGAAAGGTCGCTGACATCATCTCCGTCGGGTGTCGTTCCCGTAGCCGTAGCCTGGTTCGATACGCTCTGCGCATCGATGTCGGACTGCTGGATCGTGTAGCTTCCACTAAAGGTCGTCGTGTCCGTTGCTCCTGGTGCCAGTGTAGCGATGGGACCGCCAGTCAACGTACCGTTGGCACCATCAAGTAGTGGATCCGTTACCGTTACGTTCGTTAGGGTCGTAGCTCCACTGTTCGTTACCTCGAAGCTGTAGCTGATCGTCTCGCCCAACTGTGCAAAGCCATCGCCATTCTCATCGTTGAAAACCGAGGTCTTGATGATCGATATCTCGCTGTCCTCGGGAAGGTCCGTCACGGTCGTGTCGTCCTCCAGGTTGCTGTTGTCATCCGAAAGGTCACTGACATCATCTCCATCAGGTGTCGTTCCCGTTGCCGTAGCCTGGTTCGATACGCTCTGCGCATCGATGTCGGACTGCTGGATCGTGTAGCTTCCGCTAAAGGTAGCCGTGTCCACCGCTCCAGGTGCAAGGCTCGCGATCGGGCCGCCAGTCAATGTACCGTTGGCACCATCAAGTAGTGGATCCGTTACCGTTACATTCGTAAGGGTCGTAGCTCCACTGTTCGTTACCTCGAAGCTATAGCTGATCGTCTCGCCCAACTGTGCAAAGCCATCGCCATTCTCATCGTTGAACACCGACGTCTTGATGATCGATATCTCGCTGTCCTCGGGAAGGTCCGTATCCGTTGGATCATTCTCCAGGTTGCTGTTGTCATCCGAAAGGTCGCTGACATCATCTCCGTCGGGTGTCGTTCCCGTAGCCGTAGCCTGGTTCGATACGCTCTGCGCATCGATGTCGGACTGCTGGATCGTGTAGCTTCCACTAAAGGTCGTCGTGTCCGTTGCTCCTGGTGCCAGTGTAGCGATGGGACCGCCAGTCAACGTACCGTTGGCACCATCAAGTAGTGGATCCGTTACCGTTACGTTCGTTAGGGTCGTAGCTCCACTGTTCGTTACCTCGAAGCTGTAGCTGATCGTCTCGCCCAACTGTGCGAAGCCATCGCCGTTCTCATCGTTGAACACCGACGTCTTGATGATCGATATCTCGCTGTCCTCGGGAAGGTCCGTATCCGTTGGATCATTCTCCAGGTTGCTGTTGTCATCCGAAAGGTCCGTGACCTGTGTGTTCTGTGGGGTCGTCCCAATAGCTGTAGCCTGATTGCTGAATCGACCAGTGTTGATGTCTGCCTGGGTAACTCTATAGCTTCCCGTAAAAGTCGTAGCATTGGTTGCTCCTGGCGCAAGGCTCGCAATAGGACCACCTGTGATCGAACCGTTTGGCGCCACCAATAATGGATCCGTAACCCTAACATTGGTAAGGGTCTGGTTACCCGTATTCGTTACAGTGAAGCTGTAGGTGATCACCTCGCCTACCTGCGCTCTACCGTCATTGTTATTCGCTGCCGTTCCGCTGCCACTATCAGTGAAAGTTCCAGTCTTGATGATCGCAATGGAAGGAGCAGAAGGAACCGTGGTTACCGTTGGATCGTTCTGTAGATTGCTGTTGTCATCCGAAAGGTCCGTGACCTGTGTGTTCTGTGGGGTCGTCCCAATAGCTGTAGCCTGATTGCTGAATCGACCAGTGTTGATGTCTGCCTGGGTAACTCTATAGCTTCCCGTAAAAGTCGTAGCATCGGTTGCTCCTGGCGCAAGGCTCGCAATAGGACCACCTGTGATCGAACCGTTTGGCGCCACCAATAATGGATCCGTAACCCTAACATTGGTAAGGATCTGGTTACCCGTATTCGTTACAGTGAAGCTGTAGGTGATCACCTCGCCTACCTGCGCTCTACCGTCATTGTTATTCGCTGCCGTTCCGCTGCCACTATCAGTGAAAGTTCCAGTCTTGATGATCGCAATGGAAGGAGCAGAAGGAACCGTGGTTACCGTTGGATCGTTCTGTAGATTGCTGTTGTCATCCGAAAGGTCCGTGACCTGTGTGTTCTGTGGGGTCGTCCCAATAGCTGTAGCCTGATTGCTGAATCGACCAGTGTTGATGTCTGCCTGGGTAACTCTATAGCTTCCCGTAAAAGTCGTAGCATTGGTTGCTCCTGGCGCAAGGCTCGCAATAGGACCACCTGTGATCGAACCGTTTGGCGCCACCAATAATGGATCCGTAACCCTAACATTGGTAAGGGTCTGGTTACCCGTATTCGTTACAGTGAAGCTGTAGGTGATCACCTCGCCTACCTGCGCTCTACCGTCATTGTTATTCGCTGCCGTTCCGCTGCCACTATCAGTGAAAGTTCCAGTCTTGATGATCGCAATAGCACCGTTTGTTGTCAAAGGAGTGACCGTAATGTCATCGGGATTACCATTACCATTGGTGTCAACATTTGTATTGTTTCCAGGGTCATCAGACAAATCGGTGATTGTATCGCCAGTAGGATTTGTTGAAGTTCCTGAAATTTGATTCAAAACTCTTCCCGCGTCAAGTTCTGGCTGAGTAATAGAGTGTGTACTAGTTAAATTTACAGATGCTCCAGCAGCAAGAGACGCTATCTGAGTCTGACTAAGAGTGCCATTGTTATCTGTAAGAGAAATATTGGATAAAGTGGAATTACCTGTGTTAGTAACGACTACATCGTAAGTGATCGTTTGACCTACTGAATTGTAAGTACCAGGCCTGTCTGCTTTTGTAATCGCGAGAGAAGACCCTACGATAAGTAAAGCTGAATTACTGGTAACGTTTGAACATTTATATGACGAACTAGTTACTATAACTCTATAAAGGTTTCTATTAAATGAAGCCGGTGCGTTAGTTACTGTAAGCGTATTCGTATTTACACCACTATAATTAGCATTATTAGAAATATTAGTAAATGCTCCACCTGTACTCACTTGCCATCTATATACAGGATTACTTCCTGTAACTGTAACACTAAATTGGGTGGTATTATTCCCTGCGATAATAGCCGTATCGTTTTGAGGTTGCGAAGTAATTACAATTGGGGTGCCAGCTTCTCTGGCATCTGAAGTCCCATTGTTGTTTCCGTCTGCTGGTCGTACGTTATAATCAGTTCCGGCTGCATTCACTGTTTGACCGCCGCCACTTGTCACCAAACCATTAGCATTAACCGTAACTGGCTGGCCACCTACCTGACCATCACCGTCAGGATCTTGAAAGCCACCTTCAATAACATCCGTACATCCATCGTTGTCTGCATCTCTATCTATTCTATTTGGGAAGGCGTCATTATCATTATTAGCAGTGTTACCACCTTCGTCAACATCAGTTATCCCATCATTATCATCATCTAGATCCACAGAGTCCGCAACACCATCACGGTCAAAGTCAGGACCGTCAACGAAATCACGATTAACGATAGAAGCCTCAAACAGCCTCACATTAATTCTATTATCGTTAGCACCATCTACATCTGAAACCGAAGCCAATGCAAAGCCAGTTGGAACATCAGTAGCAGGGTCCACCTCTCTAACGACAAAATCTTCAAAACCTTGATTAGGATCACGAGTCACTTGGAATTGATAAGCACCATTAGCTCCAGTTGTAGTTGTAGCAATTAAAGTCCCGTCAGGACGTTCCAACCTCACGGTGACTCCAGAAATAGGCGTGCCGTCATCACGACGAACCGTACCACATATTAACGGTTGAGTAACGAAAACTGTCACCGGTTGTTGATATTGAGCGCGCTCTAATACCAGGGCATAATACCTATCAGGCTGTCTACCGTTTCCTATTTTACCTATTCGAAAAGTAAAAGAATTTCTATTTTCATAATAGTTACTAAACGTATAACGAGGATCTTCAGAAATTGGGCTGTCGTTTGCAGACGGCGCCGTTTGATTATCTACGTTACGTCCTCTAATGATATTACCATTTTGGGTAATATCAATCTCTGTTACAGCAGACCTCGTGTACGCATCGGTTAATGAAAGTTCTTGGAATTCTTGAAGAGGCCCGTCAGCATACAATGCTCCATCTATATCAAATGGTGTCGCATAAAAACAAACACTTGTTGCAGGCGTGTTCGTTCCACTAATAACAAGGTCAATTCTAAATAAGGCACTAAGCTCTCCAGAAACGTTAGTATTTAACCTTGGCTGGAACGCTCTTGCTAAACCACTACTGGTAACATCGATTTCGAGAAGCTGCGTTCTATTAAGCTCTAGTATGGTTACCAGAACGTCGATAGCAGGGTTTTGATTAATTGATCCTGCTGCATTTGCAAATCGATAACGAGTACCGACCGCAAGTGGAGCTCCTCCATTGTCGATAACAGGAGTCGAAGAAAAGGAAACGACCTCAAAACAGTTCTCTCTTAAACAGGAACGCGATTGACCTATCGCAGTAAGCGAAGACAATCCAATAATAAATAATAGTAAAAAACGTAGTGAAGATTTTTTTACAAAAGTAGAGTTGCTCATTGACTATTTGATTAAATGATTCAATAGCACTAAATAAGGGAACTCACCTAATTGCAAAAACAAAAAATGTGCAGCTGATACTAATCCCCTAACTTTAGTAACATTGCCTCAAGGCTTATCGCCTCTTAGACCAACAAAATTACTCTAATTACTGACGCTTGCAAATACTTTCGCTTTGCTTGGGAATTAAACGATTAAAGTATTTAATACCTTTAATAAAGTAACTATGGTTAAAATTAAGAGGCCGAATGAGTTAATTTTTCATAAAAAAGATCAAAACACCCAAAATTTTCAACCGTTAAACACCAGATTTTAAAGAATTACGCTTTCGCGAAAGCGCACTCAATTTGACCACGCAACTAGCTAACAATCAATACACTCCTAAGGTTTTTTCCTACAATTTAATAAAGTAAAGAAATCTCAAGGAATCCCAGGAAAGCGTAACAAGGATTGATATTGTGAGAAATTCTAGAAAAATAGTACAAAAAAAACCCTTCAGTTTCCTGAAGGGTTTGTAGTAGCGGGAACTGGACTCGAACCAGTGACCTTCGGGTTATGAGCCCGACGAGCTACCTACTGCTCTATCCCGCGATGTAAATGTTATTTTTCAACTTGGCAAAGAGCCTGTAAGTAATAAGCTTACCTGAAAAACGTCCCTTTCTTTCGATTGGGATGGCAAATATACAACCATTCCGTTATTCCTGCAAGCTAAATTTGTGTTTGATGGATCGGCATAGTTAAACTATTCTCAAATGACAAGAGCTTAGGATATTAGCACTTGAAGAATGTATAACTTCAAAATAAAAAAATGGATACTAAAGTAAAAACCGAAAAATACCTTCAAAGCATTCTAGAGAAAACATATGATGCACAACGAGGTTATGCCAACGCCGCCGAGGTGACCGAAAATGTACAACTCAAACGTTGGTTTGCCCAACAAGGTGCCAGACGCACTCAATATGCCGCGAGCATCGCTGGCGAAATGAAAGGAATGAATGAACATCCAGAATTTGACGGCTCCTTTCAAGGTGATGTACACCGTAGCTGGATGAATATCAAGGCCGCATTAAGCAGCAATAAGGATGAAACCATTCTTGAAGAATGTTTAAGAGGTGAAAATGCTGCTGTAGAAGAGTATTCTCAAATTCTAGAACATAAAAACGAGCTGCCACAAACTATTGTAAGTGTCCTTGAAGCTCAAAAGGATGAGATAAAGGCCACCATCAACCATATTAAAAGACTTGAAGATATTGCAGACCATCTGGATGATTAAGAAATAAAAGACTCTATCAAAAGCCGCTCGAGGAGCGGCTTTTTTTTATTGGCCTATTTCTTTAGCTTCAAAATGGAGCAGTTCTCCTTCTTCAAATTGCACCGTGATTTCTATGGGGTTGCAGCACACCTCACAATCCTCAACATAGGTTTGTGAGTAAGCAGGATCCAGCAGCATACTTATTTCCTGCCAGCAGTGTGGACATGAAAAGAAGTATTCTATCATAAAGGCTGTGATAAAAGTTCGCCAGCCAGTTGCAGGAGCTGTATTTCTGCAAGCTTAGCAACATACTTTGCTTGATTGCGAGTGGTTCGGGCGTTGACCAGATTGATTTGGGCTTGACGTAATTCTATGCTTGTAATTTGTCCCAAGCGATAACGTTCTTGAGATCTATCAAAATTGTTTTGGTTGGTCTCTACGTTCTGGGTTTGCAAATTGTAAATAGCAATGGCATTTTGATAATTCCCACGAGCATTTGCTATGTCACGCATCACTTGCTTTTCAGTTTGCTGTAAACGCAGACGTTCATTTTCGGCAGTGATTTTTGCATTTCTAATGCCTGTGATGGAACGACCACCATCAAAAATGTCCCAAGTAAGTGTAGCGCCTAAATTTAGGGCATCACTAGTACTCGTCCTGGATGGGAAAAACGCGCTTTCTGGATCTTCTGCCCTATTCCAACCGTAGCTACCGCTCAGACCTATTCTAGGTAGCAGCAATGCTTTGGCGGTATTCACATCCCATTCGCTTATCTGGACATTGCTACGCGCGAGCATGAGGCGTACGTTATCATCCACTTCTTCCAAATAACTGATGACCTCTAATTCTGGCTTAAGAGTTACCAGCGTATCAACCGTAAATGCAGCGGCATCAATCTCTCGATTCATGACAAGATTCAGATCCCTTTTGGCATTTTCCAGGTTCTGTTTGGCGTTGAGGATATTGATGCTGTCTGTAGTGATATCAACTTGTGCATTGAGCACCTCAAGTTTATTGACCTGGCCGTATTCAAATTGATATTTGGCGCGCGTCTCTCTTTCTCGAGTATTGTTGAGTGTCTCTCTAAATATGCTTAGATTTTCAGTAAGCCGGGCAACTTCATAATACACTGTCATGAGCTGCACGGTGGTGCTTTCAACAACTTGTCTTACCTGCAGATCTGAAAGGTTGTACTGTTCCTGTAAAATCTTATAGTTATAGAATCTACCCAAACCATCAAACAGCAAATAATCTGCGCCTATGCTCGCATTATAACGCCGTGAAATTTGATCATTTAAAATTACGGGAGCTCTAGGCGGAACGAGCACACCGTTGTCATCCCTTGTCGAGCCAAATTCAGTTCGATTGTCCGTATTACTATAGTTCGCACCAGCGGTACCGGAAACAGTAGGCAGATAACCACTATTGAGTATATCCTTATTATTATCTGCAACCTCAAGTTGATTTTCAGAGATCTGGATATCAAAATTGTTTTGCAACATCAGCTCAACGGCTTGTTGCCTGGATAATAAAGGTTCTGGTGCTTGTTGGGAATTCGCTTTCGCGAAAGCGAACAAAATCACCATCAACCCAACTATTTGAAGCTTCTTATTCATCTTTCGTATCGTCAAATTCATCTAGTGCTTCCTCTTCTTTGGCGATGCTCGTGACAGATCGCTTACTTACTTTTTCTCCAGTACGCAACCAGTGGATCCATACTTTACTATTGTTCCCAAAACTGAGGAACAACGGCAGCAGCAACAAGGTCAAAACCGTAGCGATCCCTATACCATAAGAGATGGAAATTGCCATAGGTTTGAGGAATTGTGCTTGACGGCTCTTTTCAAGCAAGAGTGGCGCAAGTCCAGCAACGGTAGTCAATGAGGTCAAAAATATAGCGCGGAAACGACTCTTACCAGCCTCAAAAAGGGCATCGTCAAAGTCTAGTCCTTCTTCAATCAACGAATTGAACTTTCCAATAAGAACGAGTCCATCATTTACCATAATACCTATCAAGGCTATGATTCCCAGCATGCTCAAGATATTCACCGGGAAGCCATGAATCCAGTGTCCCCAAGCGACCGCCACAAAACTAAAAGGGATCAATAAAATCAACATAATAGGTTGCGTCCCACTACGGAAGGTAAAGGCAATCACAAAATAAATGATGAGTAAGACCAACGGAAAAATAAAGCTGGCGCTACTAGAAATCTTTTCCGCTTCACGGGCTTGTCCACTCAGGTAATTAGGTGAGATTGTTGGATACTTTTTCTGTAATTCTGGAATTATATTATCCTGAATATCAGTGAGTACATCTGTCGCGCTTTGATTAGGGTCCTTGAGGTCTGCACTCACGAGTATTTCCCTACGACCTTCTAAGTGGTTGATGACCACATCACCACGCTCAATGGTATAGTCTGCGATGTCCCGCAACGGCACTCGATCACCAGCTGGTGTCTGAATGCGCAGTTCATCCATGTCTTTGATACTGTTACGGTTGTCCCGTTCATAACGTACCCAAACCCGTATCTCGTCCTGGCCGCGCTGGAAACGTTGTGCCTCTTGACCAAAAAATGCAGAACGCACCTGGCTCATGACGGCTCTGGAATTAAGTCCCAACGCATATGCATTGTCATTCAATTCTAACTTGATTTCCTTGATTCCTGCGGGATCGTTATCCTCAATGTCCTTGAGCAACGGGTTTTGACTTAAGATCTCCTTGAAATCTTCGGTAGCTGCTTTGAGCTCCTCAATATTGTTACTTAACAACGAAACTGATACTGGACTACCACCAAAATTCCCTCCAGAACCAAAGTTCAAGGTCTCGGCGCCTGGAACGACACCTACCAGTTCCCGTAGCCTATTGGCAACGATGGGAGATTTTAATGCTTCTGGTCTGGTTTCTCCAGGCAATAGGTTAATGGATAAATTGGCCGAAGATGATGACGTTTGTGATTTGATAATATTCTCAAAAAGCATGACGCTATCACCATACACCTCATCGGTCAA
The DNA here is from genome assembly GCF_001413925.1 of Nonlabens sp. YIK11. Classification (NCBI taxonomy): domain Bacteria; kingdom Pseudomonadati; phylum Bacteroidota; class Flavobacteriia; order Flavobacteriales; family Flavobacteriaceae; genus Nonlabens; species Nonlabens sp. YIK11. The sequence goes on along the minus strand of NZ_LBMJ01000001.1, from coordinate 1,176,117 downwards.
ATATTCTTCAGTTAATTCCTTATTGACGATTTGTGCCTTTTCCTGAATGGAGCTTATAATGCTGTCTGTAATGGATTCTGCAGTTCCATTGGGCATTTCCAATGTGACCGAAACCTGATCACTTGAAATTTGAGGGAATAAAGTTACTCCTATCACGCCACCACCAACAGAACCGATGGTCAATAGTAAGGCAGCAACAAAAAAAGCAAAGGTCAAAAACTGATTCTTCAAAGCAAATCGCAATGCTGGCGCATAAGCTTTATCGCGCATCCAGTTCATTGCCTTATCGCCATATTCATTGACCAGTCGCATTTTTTGGAATGCTTTGGCAATACCTTTTTTAGGTTTGTCAGACTTAGGTTGCAAGGCTTTGGAATGTGCCAAGTGAGCTGGCAAAATGATCAACGCCTCGACCAGCGAGACCAACAAGGTCAAAATTACAATGACAGACACCTCACTGAAAAACTCTCCTATCCTACCATCCAAAAACAAGAAGGTAGAAAAGGCCAGAATAGTGGTAATGATGGCACTCATGATAGGCGGAATAACTTCCATCGTCCCGTCGATAGCTGCCGTCACAGGATCCTTTCCGTCCTCATAATGCTGATAAATATTCTCAGCAATCACGATACCATCATCCACCAAAATTCCGATAACGATAATCATTCCAAAAAGAGATAACACATTGATGGTAACATCAAATTGCCCTGCAAAGATGAACATCCCTAAAAACGCAATAGGCAAACCAAAAGCCACCCAAAACGCCAATCTAGTGTTTAAGAATACCGACAGAAATAGTAATACCAGCAGCATTCCTATGATCGCGTTCTCAGTTAATAAAGCCGTTCTTTGATTTAGAGTAATGGATCGATCGCTAACCACATTGATTTGAACATTCGTAAATCGCTGATTGTACTCTTCAATATACTCCTTGACCTTATCGGCACTGCCTATGAGATCTTCGGCATTGGTACTGGTCACAGTCATGTTCACCGCACGCTCATCGTCAAAGTAGGATGCATTTGGAGATTCGGCAAATCGGTCGCGAACTACTGCAACATCTTTAAGGAATACCGTGGTTCCATCGGTACTGGTACGTACTGGAATATAGTTGAGCTCATCACCATAGTACGACCTATTATTAGCTCGTATTAAGTATTCTTCCACATCTGTTTTGATGTTCCCACCAGTAGTTAAGATGTTGGAGCTTGCCACGGCGTTTGCCACCTCTTGAAATGTAAGGTCATATCCCAATAAGGTGTTTTCATTAACTGCGATCTCAATCTCTTCGGCAGGATAACCGGTGATTTCAATTTGAGAAATCCCGTCAATACCTCTTAAGTCATTCTCCACATCTCTTGCCAATTGCTTCAAGGTGCGCAATGGCACGTTTTTACCGCTTAAAGCAAAGGTGATGGTAGGTCTGGACTCTTCTCTTTTTGCGACTACTAGTGGCTCCATTCCCACAGGATAGGACGGCACGCGGTCCACCGCATTCTTGACTTCCAATAGCATGAAGTCAATATTGTAACCTTTAATGATCTCGACCGTAATCGTTCCCGAATTCTCTCGTGAAGCTGAAGTCACCCTATCAATTCCCTCGATTCCTTTGAGATTATCCTCAATCTTAAGCACCACACCTTCTTCAATCTCTTGAGGCGATGCTCCAGGATAGGTCACGTTGATAGTTATGATTTTTGAATCTACTAATGGAAAAAAAGAAGATTTAAGCGACAACATTCCCAGAATACCAAAAATCGTAAATGCTGCAATAACAACATTAACCGCCACATGGTGTTTTATGAAATATGCAATGATGGATCTCATGCGTCTGTATTCCCTTCAGATGCGGTTGCATCAGTTTTACTCGCGTTATCCTTTTTTGCTTGCTCTTCGGTCTTTACGATCATGCCTTCATAGGCTCCAGAGACTGCTTGGGAAATAATGACGGTTCCGTTTTCAAGTCCTTTTAGAACCACGGTTTTATCAGAAAAGAATACTGGACTTACCTTTACCAGTTCCAGTTTTCCTTCACGCACGACAAACAATTGATTGGCACCTTGAAGAAGGCTGCGGTCCAATTCTACCGCATTTTCAATATTCTGTGCATCTAGGTTTGCCGTGAGATACATGCCTTCTTTGAGATCTTCATCCTTTACTTCTATCACTACCGATATGGTTTGTGAAGCCTGATCCACTTTTCCGTTGACCCTGGTAACTTCACCTTGATAACTCTTGCTACCTGAAATGTTATTTAAAAGCACCTTTTCGCCTATCTCCAGCAAATCAGCAAACTCTGCACTGATGGAAACCTGCATTTCATAAATACCGGTTTGAATAAATTCTCCTAATTGCTGACCGTTGCGCACAAGGGTTCCTTCTGTAACCATGGCATCAGTAAGCACACCAGAAAATGGTGCCGTGATGCGGTATTTTACCAGCCGGTTTTCTAGGTTTTTGATATTGTAAAAAGTGGTGTAGATATTTCTTCCCGTAATGAAATACTTTTCTCTGTCATTGACAGGATCTGGCAATGCTGGTGTGGTGCCATTCATATTCCAGTTATCCAGATAAGCCTGCCATTGACTGTAGGATTCTGGATAGTCCAGACGCAGATCAGGCATGATGGCCGTGATCTGATTATTGAGCGTGGCTCTAGAACTTCTTACCTGTGAATAGAACTCTGTATTATCAATAAGGATCAAGGTCTCTCCAGCGCGATACTTTTGTCCTGTTCTAAAGAGTTTGCCAGAGTTTCTAAAAACACCACTAACTTCTGCATACAACTCAATACGGCGCTTTGCCTGTAGGTTGCCATTTGCAGGAATCACAATAGGAATGGTAGAATTGCGGACGGTATCTGTCGTGACAATCTTAACTTCCTTTTTGACCTGTGGCTTGGGAGCCGTTTTACTGTCGATAATAAGCTTTGCACCTATGGCGGCACCAGCAATTATCACAACAGCGAGAATTATAAGAATGATCCTACGCATGAATTTGAAAAGCTAAAATTGATAACTAATAACCGCAAAACTAGGTTACCACTGCAAGCGTGACGTTAAGAAAACCTTAAAGCTGTTTATACAACTATTCTTTTAACCTAGTCCAAGGCATCTATTTCTTCAGATACTTCTTCCCACTTTTTCATCCATTCATCCAGCGATTTTTTCTTGGCCTTATACTTGTCAAAGAAAGTAGCATCTGCTGCGGTCTCTTCATAATTCGCTGCGAGATCTGCATCCATTTTTTTGATATCACGCTCTAGCTTATTGATCTCAGATTCAGCATTGGACAAACGGTTGTTGAGTGATTTGATCTTTTTTTGCTGCTCATAGGATGGTTTGCTGTCTGAGGTATCTCGCTTTCGCGAAAGCGAACTCGTCTCCACCTTAGTGCTCTTCTCAATCTCACGCATATCGCGAGCCTTGCGTTGCTCCAGATAATAATTGATATCGCCCAGGTACGAATGTAATTTATGATCGCGAAATTCATACACCAAGTCTGTCAATCCCTGCAAAAACTCACGGTCGTGAGACACCACGATCAAGGTGCCTTCAAACTTGACAAGTGCCTGTTTCAGGACGTTTTTTGATTGTATATCCAGGTGGTTGGTAGGCTCATCCATAATCAACACGTTGAATGGCTGCAGCAGAAGTTTACATAATGCCAACCTGTTGCGCTCACCACCACTCAGGACTTTCACCTTTTTCTCCACCTCATCACCACGGAATAGGAAAGATCCCAACATGTCTCGCACCTTAACCCTATTGCTATCGTCTGCAGCGTCGATCATGGTATCCAGTATGGTTTTCTCTCCATCCAGATATTCGGCTTGATTTTGTGCAAAATAGCCCAACTGAACATTGTGTCCCAGGTTGACTTTACCCTTGTAATCCTTGATGTCTCCTACAATGATTTTGGCCAGTGTAGATTTTCCCATACCGTTTTGACCTACAAAGGCCAGTCTTGTTCCACGTTCCACCATCAGGTCGATGTTGCGCAGTACGTTTTTATCGGCATAGGACTTCTGGATCTGTTCCAGTTCCAAAACAATTTTTCCAGGCTGTATGGACTGGGAAAAATTGATGTTCATGGCAGCATTATCCACTTGATCCACCTCGACCACATCCATTCTATTGAGCTTCTTGACCAGTGATTGCGCCATGGTGGCTTTACTGGCTTTGGCCCTAAATTTCTCAATCAGTTTTTCTGTGCGCTCAATTTCCTTTTGCTGATTCTTGGCCGTTGCGGCTTGCTGCTCTCTAAGCTCTGCACGCAACTCCAGAAATTTCGAATACGGTTTTGGGTAGTCATAGATGCGACCTAGGCTTATCTCAATAGTACGATTGGTCACGTTGTCAAGAAACATCTTATCGTGGCTCACGATCACCACGGCACCAGGATAGGTTTGCAGGAATTGCTCCAGCCAAAGTATGGAGTCTATATCCAGGTGGTTGGTAGGCTCATCCAGCAGCAGGATGTCGTGCTTTTCCAACAGCAATTTTGCCAATTCAATCCTCATGCGCCATCCACCAGACAGCTCGTCTGTAAGCTTGTCAAACTGTTCTGGTTTGAAAGCGAGACCTTTCAGGATTTTTTCGGTTTCACCTTTGTACTGGTAACCGCCAATGATCTCGTACTCATGAGTGAGGTCGCCTATGGACTGTATCAATTCCATATAGGAATCAGATTCATAGTCCGTTCTTGTGGCTAGTTGTTGGTTGATTTTATCCATTTCGGCTTCTATGGATCTCGCTTTCGCGAAAGCGGTATACGCCTCTTCCAGCACCGTTCTACCCATTTCAAAATCGATGTCCTGTCTAAGGAACCCTATACTCACATCTTTCTCAATCGCGAGCGAACCTTGATCTGCAGGAATATCGCCGGCTATGACCTTAAGCATCGTGGATTTTCCAGCTCCATTTTTTCCTATCAAGCCCACGCGATTGCCTGCGTTGAGCCTAAAAGTTATTTCTTCAAAAAGCGGTTCGCCGCCAAAGCTGACGTGCAAATCATGGATGTTAAGCATAGTAAAATTGTATCTTTGCAAAGATGCATCTATCAAAATGAACGCTAAAGTTTTCCCATGCTAAAAGGCACTAAAATCTACAGTATTTTTACCGGCACATGTCCTGTATGCCAGGAAGAATCCATGTACACCAGCAGCAATCTCTACAAACCGAGTAAAACCCAAGAGATGAACGAGCGCTGCTCTCATTGCGGGACTAAATACAAGATTGAGCCTAGCTTTTTCTATGGCTCCATGTATGTAAGTTATGGTGTAGGCGTGGCGATTGCTATTGCGACTTTTGTGATCACCTACTTTGTATTTAACATGACGCCGCTGAGTATCTTTTTTGTGATCATGGCGGTGATGATTCTGGGACTGCCCATTATCATCAGGCTTTCTCGTAATATCTGGATCAATATATTTATGGATTACGATCCTGAAAAGGCTAGCAAATAGCTCTAGAATCAGCGATTGAATTCCTCTATTTATTGGTCTTCAAATCTGAAAATATCCATTTCAGCGGGCAAGCTAATGCCTTCATAGATAAAGTCAAAGAGGCACTTTGACGCCCAAGGCGCGATCAGTGATGCTCGACTTCCCATACCATTAAAAACGTACAGGTTTTTGAACTCTTTGTGCGATCCCAGGAATGGCCTTCTATCGGTTGTGGTAGGTCGTATACCGCTTTTGTGGTCTATGATTTCATAGGGCAGTTCTAAAAAGGTTTCCAGTTTTGAAATCAAAAAATCCTTTGCCTTTTGGGATGGTTGTACAGATTCATATTCACGATCGTATGTAGCACCAACCCAAAACAAGTCGTCACGATAGGGCATCAAGAAAACTGAGGATTTGACAATCTGTTGCAATTGTAGACCTGGACAACGTATAATGAGAATTTCTCCCTTATTGCCCTGTAACGGCAATTTATGAAACCATGGATTGTGCGGCAGTTGGTTTCCTTCGGCAAAAATCACTGCTTTGGCGGTAATATCTTTGTAAGTAACTAGATCGTCTGATATGAAAAGCTTGTCATAATCAAAACCTTCCTCAAAGAATTCGTTTCTTGAAGTGAAGAAGTCCATGGAACTCTTCATGTAACTTAATGTGTCTAGCCATCCGGTATGCCGTACAATACCATAACCATTGTCGGCTTTAATTCCGTCAATTGCATCGTCTGTAGGCTCCGTTAGCATCAAATTGTCCAGATCTTCCCTAACAGACTTTCTCGTCCACGTGGCGCGCTCTTTTGAGTCGTGGAAACGACGCCATACGGGTAGAAGTTCTATGACTGAGGTTTCCAGATATTTCCCGACCTCTTTGTAAAAAGGAAACATGAAGTCCAGCTGTTCTTGAGCCTTCCAGATAGGACTGAATCTTTTAAGAACTACTGGATTAAAAACACCAGCAGCGACATGGCTAGAAGACTTGATGCCGTCTGCATACCACTGCACCGATTTACCTTGCAAAAACCACTGCCATGCCAGCGTAGTTCCAGAAATACCACCACCAACTATAATCACGTCTTTCATAGGGTTCAAAAGTACTCACAATAGCGCATAAAAAAAGCCTTGCAATGCAAGGCTATGTTTTAAAAGATAGTGTTTTAGTAGTTCCACATATCCAGTTCAAAGTTCCTGATTGTTTCTTTAAGTCGATCTGACTCTAGCAACTGCATCATGGAATTGTTGGTGATGTAGCTTTCTATCTCGCGATCACCTTGAACGTTGTCGATCTTATAAATCGTTGCATTGAAATGTCTTGAATTCAACAAATGGTCAAATGTCAATGGCCTCGCGGAATTCTTCTCGTTAAACACTTTGGCCTCATGTAGAATATCTCTCATGTCCGGATAGAATACCCAAAACAACTCAATACCTTGAGGGTCGTCCAAAAAGTTTACATCTGGAGTTACCGGTGCCAACGCGATCATTCTATATTTCATTTCTGCCTGGCGACTGTCAAAATACCATACACCACGTATATGATATTGGGAAACCATGTTAGCATTGATAGTCGTTGTAGTGATAAATTCTGCAGGAACGCTTCCAGTTTCATTGTAACGCTGGATACCAACGTCTGAAGTATCTACACGCTTCAAACTGCTTCCTAAATCGTCAAACTTACGTTCTGTATTACCATAGGAGTCTGCATAAAGTTTCACTTTACCTTCTGCTGCAGCTTTGGTAATCACATGAAATAACGATCGACGTTCACTACCTACAAAGTTGGTATCTACTGGATAATACAATGGAAAGTTCACCTTTTCATCAAGATCTATCTTCTCCCAAACATTACGTTCCCAAAGGATATCACGGTCTCCAACGAAACCATAAGGCAAAGGCTTATCGTTATCATTGATTACTTGCTCGAGTGTTTTCTCACCTATCTCGTCAAATGATTTTGCATTCAGAATATTATTCTGAGCCTGAACCATTCCAACTGCGAGGAAGATCGTAAAAAGGGCTACTAATTTATTCATCATAGAATTATTGTTAATCTGTCAATTCAACAGATACTGGTGTCGTTGCTTTAGTACGTACTCCAGGAACGGTCGTTTTGATCTGTGCGATCTGTACGATGGATCCTTGAGGTGCACGTTGTAAGGCTGCCTTTGCGGCGTCATTCAACTTATTTCCAGACACTTTGATACCTGGCTGTCCTTGAACTTTAAATATAAATTCTGTCACCTGTGGCGTTAAGTCAAAATCAAAGTCTAAGAACGCTGCAGATACCGTTGATATTGCAAGATTGGCTCTGTTTTTACGTACTCCATCAAACTCTCCACTGATCAATCCCGTAGGATTAGGAAGATCTTTGATACGGAATGACTTACTGTCTGTCGCTGTTGATCCATCAGGAAGCTTTGCACTCACATTGATGTTGACACTAGCTCCACCAGCTGGTTTCATCAAATAACTAGATCCACCACGACTGCTCAAACCTGGAGCACTTGCAGATACTTTGCTAGGATCTACTCCTGCAAAAGAAATCGTCATTGGATTATCTACACCACGGTAAACAACGTTCATTTTATCTGCACTGATCGTAGCAGAGTTAGGTTTACCAATAACAGAGTATTTCTGATTGATAGGAATCGTTACCGTTTCACCGTTTTCGACAAATTGCATCTCACCAGTGATTTCTTTATCACCTACAGCACCTGCGCCGAAGTTAAGCATCACACGTCCATTCTGGATTTGACTTGCTGGAACTTCAGATCCATTGATGATCACTTTTGTCGGCTTCATGTTATCATCGTAACGACCCAATACTACCTCACCGGTTACAGTCTCACCATTAAAGAATGCTCCTTTTTCCAAACTCACTATAGATCTATAGTTATTCATGGAAGCGATCTCGATCAATTCACCTTGCAACAATTGACCTAATACATCTGCCTCGGCATTTTTGATGTCGTTTTGCATTTGTGTGATCTTTGCCTTTGAGGCAATTAATGGATAACCTTCAAAGTGATAGTTCAAGTAATTGATCTTCTCACTGTCTGGATTACTACGCTCTGATGGTACATCGCTGGTGTCAAACTTATTGTTGATTTCCTCTTTCAAGGCGTCATATCCAGCATCTGGAAGTGCTGCGATCATACCGGTACGGTAATCATTCATTTGTTGAATGAAAACCTTTCCATCTTCAGACAGTCCATCACCTTGGAAAAACTTTGTATCTAAAAAGTCTGTTTTATCCTGTGATTGATAATCTCCTTGATTTTCTGGATCAATGGAAGCCATCATTTCTGCCTTAAGCTCTGACAGATAATTGTCAAAATCTTCACTTATCTGCGTCACTTTTGCTGCAGATTCTGCTGCCTCTTGATATTGTTTGGGTTGTTCTTTTGCTTTTGCTGCTAACGCCTCAAAAGATGCTTCATTACGCACCTCTAGAGTCTCGTTATTATCAGCAACGCTTTCTTCCATAAGACCAAAAGCCGTCAAGACTTCCTTACTCATGTTCAATGCCAGCATCGCGATAAAAACCAGGTACATTAGGTTAATCATCTTCTGCCTTGGGCCTTGTCCTCCTGCCATAATTATTTAATTAGTAATGGTTTTTGATTTGTTTGTTGTTACTAATTATCCTTTCATGGCTCCTAGCATGTTACCATAAACGCCATTAAGGCTGCTCAGGTTATTTGCTAATCCTTCCATTTGATCTTTAAGGCGTCCAGCGTTTTGAGCTACTTGCTCATTCACTTCGGCCTGGCGTGCGGTACTTTCTACCTGTACTTTGTAAAGGCTGTTCAATGATTCCATTTGAGCTGCGGCAAGAGCCATCTCTTCAGAATATTTTTTAGTTGAAGACATTGCTTCAGCAGTTGGTGCGATTCCTTTGGCCGCACCTTCAAAACTTCTAATGCTTGTTCCTAGACTTTCCATCAATGCGGCATCTACTTTGGCATCCTTAAGCATGGCATCCAATTTCTTGGATAACATTCCTGACGCTTCTTCTTCCTCGATGACGGTTGTTTTTTTCGCTTTCGCGGAAGCGGGACCACCAGCAAGCTCTGGGTAAACGATCGACCAGTCAAGGTCTTCTTCTACTGGCTCAAAGGCAGCAATGGCAAAAATGATTGCTTCTGTAATCAATCCAATTGCAAGCAATGTACCACCGGAAAGTACAGCAAATCCTAAATCAAGTTCCCAGTGCAAAATTTTGAAAAGTGCGCCTAGAATTACGATAGAGGCTCCTAGACCGTAAGCCATGTTAAATAATTTCTTTGTTGTTTTAGATTGTGCCATTGATAGGGACCTTTAATTATTGATAGTTATTGTTTGGGTAAGTTTAATTTGTTGCTGCGTTCAAGGTAACATCAGTACCTACATAAGATTGAACGGTTCTAAAGCCGATGTAACTTCTTGCAGAGTCTTGGTATTCATAATCTCTTGTACCAACTTCCAGGAAGTAGGACACATCTTTCCAAGAGCCACCACGCACACCTTTACGGCGGTTGTTTTCATCATTCACGACTGGACTCATGGAGCTCATGTACTCATACGCGCCTGGCTCGTAGGATGAGTTCACCCATTCTGAAACGTTACCAGACATGTTGTATAAATTGTAATCGTTAGGCTCGTACGCATCTGCCTCTACCGTATATAGGGCTTGATCTGCTGCGTAATCTCCTCGTAAAGGTTTAAAGTTTGCCAAGAAACAACCGCGATCGTTTTTAGCATAAGGTCCACCCCAAGGAAACGTTGCACCTTCTAGACCGCCACGAGCCGCATATTCCCATTCTGCCTCAGTAGGTAGTCTGTAAGGGAAAACGTCGTCGCGTCCTTTTTGCTTTCTACGGTAACCATTGTGATATAAAGTTCTCCATTGTGCGAAAGCTTTTGCCTGCATCCAGTTGACACCTACCACAGGATAGTCGCTATATGCTTCATGATAGAAATAATCGTTGTGCATAGGCTCGTTATAACTGTAGTTGAAATCACGAATCCATACGGTAGTGTCTGGATAAATCTTGGTGGTGTAAGTCTTGATGAACTCCTTTCTACTCAAACCAGGATTTTTGACTGCTTTTTGAATATCCTTTACAGAGTATCTAAAAATGAGTTTTTCCACATCGATAGATCGCTTACCGTTGTAAGCTTCTTCAAAAGGAATGTACATGGAATCGTAAGCCTCTGCATAATATTCGTCTGGAATATCTTCTGTATCCCAGATAAGATCTTCATCCCAATTTAACTGACGGCCTTCATAACCTGTTTCACCTAAACCTATGTAGTTATCTTCTACGTATTGTTCCCAAACTGAAGGATTTTGATTACTAGCATCCTTAAATGCAAAGTCTCCAGTTCCACCACTTCCTGGCGTCAAACCTTCATCGTCTGCAAGTATGGCAAGTCTCATTCTTAGGGTAGAGTCACGCACCCATTCTGTAAACTGTCTGTATTCTGAGTTAGTAATCTCAGTCTCATCCATATAGAAGGATGGAACTGTAACTGTTTTGGCTGGAGCATTGAGTGTTGCAGCGATATCATCATCTGCTTTACCCATGATAAAAGATCCACCAGGAACCAGAGTCATACCATACGGTTTTTCTGGATGCCATTTCTTACCCTTTACACCTACCAGTTGACCGCGATCGCCTTTACCACAACTGGCAAGAAATGCGACAACCGCCACGAGCATTAGTAATTTTTTCATAAGTATGTTACCTCTTTGGTTTAAGATTTAAGCTGGTAAACCTATCTAAAAGATTTGAATTCGCCAACTAATTCCTTTTGATTATTGATTAAAAAAACTCTTGAACAATTGATTATATCTCGTTTTTTTGACGTGCTTTTAACCACCGTTCTGGCAAAATTTGATCGGTAGCTTGAAGATAATCCTTCTTGTCACACGGTAATAACGTGTATTGTTTTAGTTTATTATTGATGGCCGAATTAAAGGGTAATTCAATCCACCAGCGCTCTGTTTTAACAGATTTGTAAAAGTTAAGTACCTGATCTTCAATAGGAACCTGATATTTCAAAAATCCCGACGAAACGTTAATCGGATACTCACCATGCCTAAAATTATAGCCCTCAAGGAAGTACCAGATGATCTGTGAAACAGCACTTTCCAACACTGGAAAATCACCACTGGGAATCTCAAAAATTCCGAATGCTTTTAATCGATCGCTAATTCCAGAATATCTCGATAAACTGCACATTTGAGCCGATTGAAATCCATTTGGGTGCCCTTTATCATATAAAAGATCATTTGCTTGAACGCTTAAAAGATCAATTCCCAGCAAATCACAGTCTCTTATTACAGGTTCTGCGATGGTCATATCTCCTTGAAGTTCTCCTAATCTTATGGCATCAAAAAATAGGCGGTCCAGCAGATCAATTTCTTCTTGAGAATTGAAATAGGTTTGATAACCCAGATTGCTGTAATTGAAAAGATTATAAGGTTCTGTCGCCACCATTTTACCTATATAGCTATGACTATCGATGGGCATCTCAATATTCCCTAGGTCAAAACGATGGTCAACATTAACCACGTTGATCATGGCTTTAATATCATCAAACGCCCTGTACATGGGATACATCAAATCCTGACTACCACCTAGAATGATGGGTAATATTTCCTCCTTAAGAAAATAGGCGGTCAATTCCCTTACCACATAATAGGTATCCTCAACACTCTCGCCGGCCTGGATATCGCCTAGGTCTGCGATGGTGCTGTGCCAGTTTCCCGGGAACAGTTCGTACAGTTTGCGACGTACACCATCCAGATTTCCCATGGGTAGCAACGCATTTTGATCTCTGCGGTTTTCCAAAACTGAAATCAGGACAATGTCCACCTTACCCAAATCAGGAAGACCATCCTGCTTTGTATGTAGCAGGATGGTCTTACCTAGTGTACGTTCTTCTTGAATCCTAGCGTGTGCCACCGTGGCATCATCAATAGGCTGGAGATATTCTAGACTCATGAAGCTTATTTCTTTTTCGCTTTCGCGGAAGCGGTCTTCTTCTTAGCTGGTGCTTTTTTCTTAGTGGCGGCCTTCTTCTTGGCTGGCGCCTTTTTCTTGGGAGCTTTTTTAGCGATCATCTCTTTAGCTTCCTCCAAAGTGATTTTCAAAGGATCGATGGTTTTAGCAAGTTCCACTTTTGTTTTACCCTTGATGACATTGTGTCGACCCCAACGCGCTTTTTCAATCCTGATGCCTTCTTCTTCCCAGTCAACGATAAGCTTGTCTTTCTCTTTCTGGATTTTATCCTTGATCAAGGTCTCGATATCATCGTTGGTCAGGTTATCAAAATCGTATTTCTTGTTGACAGAGATGAACATTCCTGCCCATTTGATGTACGGACCAAAACGACCTACACCTTTAGTAACCGGTTGCTCGTCATACATATATATAGGAGCATCTGCCTTTTCTTTTGCAGCAATAAGTTCTGCAGCACGCTCAAAAGTCAGTGACATGGGATCATCGCCATCTTCCAAGGACACGAAGGTCTTCTCGTTGAATTTCACGTAAGGACCAAATCGACCTTGGTTCACCTCAACTGGATGGCCATTGTATTCGCCTAGAGTTCTAGGCAACTTGAACAAGTCCATCACTTCTTCCAAAGTAATGGTGTTCAAAGATTGTGATGGTAACAAACTGGCAAATTGAGGTTTTTCCTCATCTTCTACAGAACCAATTTGAGCCATCGCCCCAAATCTTCCTAAACGAACCGATATAGGTTTACCTGTTTTAGGATCTGTTCCCAGCACTCGCTCGCCTACTTCACGTTCTGCATTTTCTGCAACATCTGTAACCGTTGGGTGGAATTTTTTATAGAAATGGTCCATCATATCGGTCCATTCCTCTTTTCCTTCGGCGATGTTATCAAAGGACTCTTCTACCTTTGCCGTAAAGTTATAATCGAGAATATTCTCAAAATGCTCTACTAGGAAATCGTTTACCACTCGGCCTACATCGGTTGGTATTAGTTTTCCCTTATTACTACCGGTAGTTTCAGAAAGTTCTTTTTCTACCACTTTGGAATCTTTCAAAACTAGCTGAACGTAAGCACGTTCCTCTCCAGTACTTTGTCCTTTTTCTACATACTTACGGTTTTGAATCGTAGTAATGGTAGGTGCATAAGTTGATGGACGACCTATACCCAGTTCTTCCAATTTCTTCACTAGAGACGCTTCACTGTAACGATAAGGTGGTCTTGAAAAACGCTCTGTTGCAGTAATCTTTTTATTGGTAAGTTGTTGTCCTTTCTTCAATGGCGGCAACAATCCTTCTTGTTCCAGATCTTCATCATCTGTACTTTCCAGATACACCTTCAAGAAACCTTCAAATTTGACGATTTCACCACTGGCAGTGAAGTTCTTATCGTGCTTGTCTGCGGCAATAGTAACATTCGTGCGCTCTAACTGGGCATCACTCATTTGTGATGCGATGGCGCGTTTCCAGATCAATTCATACAATCTGGTCTGATCACGATCTGCTCCAGAAGAATGCAAAGCAAAGTCAGTAGGTCGTATGGCCTCGTGAGCTTCTTGAGCTCCTTTTGACTTTCCTTTATAATTGCGCTCTTTATGAAAATCCTTACCGTAGGCTTTTAAGATCTCATCTTTTGCACCACTTTTTGCCTCGCTGCTCAAGTTGACACTATCCGTTCTCATATAAGTAATTAGACCGGCTTCATATAATCTTTGCGCCAGCTGCATGGTACGACTCACGTTAAAAGACAGCTTTCTGGAAGCTTCCTGTTGTAAGGTTGAAGTTGTAAATGGTGGTGCAGGAGATTTTTTGGCTGGTTTTTTAACCAGATCTGATACGTGAAATTTGGCTCCTTTATTTAAATCCAAGAAATCTTCTGCTTCCTTGCGGCTGGATAGGTTTGAAGGTAGTTTGGCTTTAAGGGTTTTCTTATCGTCTGTGGCAAAATCTGCATCCACACGATAAAAATTGTCGCCTTGAAAATCTAATATTTCCTGCTCACGCTCAACAATCAATCGCACAGCTACAGATTGTACACGACCAGCACTGGCGCCTCCTTTTACCTTTCTCCATAATATAGGTGAGATCTCGTAGCCAACAATTCTGTCCAGCACTCGTCTCGCCTGCTGCGCATTGACCAGGTCGTAGTCGATGCTGCGTGGATTGTCAATGGCCTTTTGAACGGCACTTTTTGTAATTGCATTAAAAACAATACGCTTGGTTTTGTCCTTTTTCAAATCCAGCTGCTCTGCTAGGTGCCATGCGATGGCTTCTCCTTCACGGTCCTCATCACTCGCGAGCCATACCATATCAGATTCGGCTGCCATTTTCTTGAGCTTCTTGACCAGATCCTTCTTGTCACTGCTCACGATGTACTTAGGCTCAAAGCCTTTATCCACCGCAACGCCCAGTTCCTTTGCCGGCAAGTCTGCGATATGTCCAAAACTAGAGGCTACCTTATAGTCTTTCCCTAGAAATTTCTCGATCGTTTTTGCCTTTGCGGGCGACTCTACAATTACCAGATTCTTTGCCATTCAGCTGTGTGATTTAGGCTGCAAAGGTATATCATATTTTTATTTAAAATATAAATCGTTGTTAAACAGCAGTTTACAAATCCATTTTTGATGATAAAGGTTTCATTTGCTGCTGTTTATATATTAAGGACAGAAAAGTTACAGCGTTTGAAGCAGCATGATCTTGTGCTAATCCCATGAGAAAGTGGACGAGCCTTAAAGATGGATGGAATTTCGCTTTCGCGAAAGCGAACTCATCATCAGCCTCAAGTTTGATACTGTCAACTTGTCACAATTCATTCAAAAAACTATCTTTGCAAACTCGATTAGAGAAGCATGCAGATGGAAAAAATTATAGAAGAAGAAAAACAAGGAACGGCGCTGGAAGTTGCACCGTTGCAACAAAACAAACGTAAATTATTCATTGAAAGCTACGGCTGCCAGATGAATTTTGCCGATAGCGAAGTTGTTGCGTCCATCCTTGCCACGCAAGGATTCAACACCACTCAAAAACTGGAAGAAGCAGACCTGGTTCTAGTCAACACTTGCTCGATTAGAGACAAGGCGGAACAGACCGTGCGCAAGCGTCTGGAAAAATATAATGCGGTGAAGGAGAAGTTCAATCCGCAAATGAAAGTTGGTGTTTTGGGCTGCATGGCCGAGCGATTGAAGGAGAAATTCCTCGAAGAAGAAAAAATTGTTGACATGGTCGTAGGACCTGATGCCTACAAAGACCTACCCAACCTGATAGCAGAAATTGACGAAGGCCGCGATGCCGTAAACGTGCTCTTGTCTCGTGATGAAACTTATGGCGATGTGGCACCAGTGCGTTTACACTCTAATGGAGTGACGGCTTTTGTCTCCATCACACGTGGTTGCGATAATATGTGTACTTTTTGTGTGGTACCTTTTACTCGCGGTCGCGAGCGGAGTCGTGATCCTTATAGTATTTTAGAAGAGGTAAATGATCTAGCAGCTAAAGGTTTTAAGGAAATCACTTTACTGGGTCAAAACGTTGACTCTTATCTATGGTATGGTGGCGGCCTCAAAAAGGACTTTAAGAAAGCCAGTAAAATGGCCAAGGCTACTGCTGTAGATTTTGCTCAATTGCTACATAAAGTGGCTAATGCGCAACCGCAGATGAGAATACGATTCTCTACCAGCAATCCTCAAGACATTAGTGATGATGTATTGCACGCGATGGCTGCCCACAGAAATATTTGTGACTACATCCATTTACCGGTGCAATCTGGTAGTGATCGCATTCTTAAGGCGATGAATCGTCTGCACACCAGGCAGGAATACATGGATTTAATTGATCGTGTTAAAGCGATTATTCCAGGAGTATCCATATCTCAAGATATGATCGCAGGTTTCCCAACAGAAACTGAAGAAGACCATCAAGACACATTGAGCTTGATGCGATATGTGAAGTATGATTTTGGATTCATGTTTGCCTATTCTGAAAGACCTGGTACACTAGCGGCACGCAAAATGGAAGATGATGTTCCAGATGATGTAAAACATCGCAGACTTGTTGAAATCATAGACCTGCAGCAGGAACATAGTGCCATGCGCACCGCACAAAACCTCAACACCATAGTCGAAGTTCTTATTGAAAAAGAGTCCAAAAAATCTGCTGATCAATGGGCTGGAAAAACTTCTCACAATGTAGTGGCAGTTTTCCCAAAAGAGAATTATAAAGTAGGTGACATGGTTATGGTACGTGTAGATGATTGCACTGGCGCAACGCTTATAGGAGAAGCTATAGGCTACAGTGATATGGAAGGACCTGTTAGAATTCAAGCTTAACTTATGGAAACAGTAACATCTGTCAAACAGCGTTTTGAACTTATAGGGAACGATCCAACCTTTAATCGTGCCATTGAAAAAGCATTACAGGTAGCACCAACTGATATTTCTGTATTAGTGACTGGAGAAAGTGGTGTTGGAAAAGAAAGTATACCACGCATCATCCACTCACAATCCTTTAGAAAGCACGCCAAATATATTGCTGTAAACTGTGGTGCGATACCAGAAGGAACCATCGATTCAGAACTATTTGGTCATGAGAAAGGTGCTTTTACAGGTGCCACGCAAACCCGAAGCGGTTATTTTGAAGTAGCCGATGGCGGTACCATATTCCTAGATGAAGTTGGTGAATTACCACTGCCTACACAGGTACGTTTATTACGTGTGCTTGAAAATGGTGAATTCCTAAAAGTAGGGTCTTCCCAAACCCAAAAAACAGATGTGCGCATCGTTGCGGCGACTAATGTCAACATGTTTACGGCTATTGAGAAAGGGAAGTTTAGAGAAGATCTTTATTATCGTTTGAGTACCGTAGAGATTGAGTTGCCACCATTACGCCAGCGAAAAGATGATATTCACTTGTTGTTCCGCAAGTTTGCATCTGACTTTGCCGGGAAATATAAAATGCCAACCCTACGATTGGATGATAACGCGATATCGCTACTCAAAAACTATAGATGGAGCGGTAACATTAGACAGCTGCGCAATATTGCAGAACAAATAAGTGTCTTAGAAAAGGACCGCAACATCACAGGAGCTACCTTAAAAAACTACCTTCCAGATGCTGGTAGCAATTTACCGGCAGTCATTGGCGAGAAGAAAAAAAGCGATAGCGAATTTGCTAATGAGCGTGAGATACTTTACAAGGTGTTGTTCGACATGAAGAACGATTTGAATGACCTCAAAAAATTGACCAATGAGTTGATGAATAGCGGCAGCAGCGTTGATGTTAAGGAAAAACAACAAGGATTGATCAATCGTATCTATGGCAGCAGTGAGAGCAACAGCAATACTGACGATTATGAAGACGTTATCGATCAAGCCTATGAAGTAAGTCAGGAAGATGCTTATGATAGAAATGTCGTACAGCCTTCTACAAACGATGTAGATCCTGTGGTAGATCGATATGACTTTGCTACGGAAGTTGAAGAAGAAGAATCACTCTCCTTAGTAGAGAAAGAAATTGAATTGATTAAAAAATCGCTGGAGCGCCATGAAGGCAAAAGAAAGGCTGCGGCTGATGATTTAGGTATTTCAGAACGAACTTTGTACCGAAAAATAAAGCAATATGACCTTTAAGATAATAAGAATAAGTATTGCTTTACTGCTAGCTATAAGTCTTCAATCATGCGGCTTTTATAGGCTCAATGCGGTATCCATTCCTGATAATATCAAGACGTTTCAAGTGGATTATTTTGGATATACGGCCGTGCAAACTGAGGTTGGTATCGAGCGCACCTTTACCCTAGCCTTACAAGATCTTATTCAAGATCAGAGTAGTTTGACCTTGGTAACTTCTAATGGCGACTATATCTATCAAGGTGAGATCACTCGATACTACATTTCTCCTATCACTGCAACAGCAAACAACCGTGCTTCGCAAAACAGATTGACGATTGACATTAATGTGAGGTTTATCAATACCAAAAATGACGAGGAGAGTTTTGAAAAGCCCTATAGTTTCTACTATGACTATGATGCCAATACGATTTTGCAAAACGCAGCTCTAGACACCGCGCTTGAGGTCATCTTCACACAAATTACCCAAGACATTTTCAACGATACGCTTGCCAAATGGTAAATACAGATAGATTACATCACGTTCTATCAAACCCGGGCGAGGTACATGCAGACGATCTACCCATTCTGGAAACCGTAATTAAAGAGTATCCTTATTTTCAAGCACCGCGTAGTGTGTATCTTAAAGCTTTACATAACGCACAAAGCCCCAGCTACAACAAAGAATTACAAGTTACTGCGGCGCACACGGCAGATAGAGCGGTACTGTTTGATTTTATTACCTCAGATGTCTTCCTGCAAAATAGAATAAGCGAGCAAATAAAAGCCCAACAAGAACAGCTGGAAAATATTGAGGTAGTTGCAGAGGAAATTCAAATTAGAACCAACGACCTCAATGCAGATACTGATTTCCAAAAGGTTACAGATGTAGATCTTTTTGAGAAAAAACAGCCTGAAACTACCGTTGATAAAGAAGTACTTGAATTCAAGAAAGATGAAAAGTACAGCTTCAATCAATGGCTTCAACTCACCAGCTTAAAACCTATCGATAGGTCCAATGATTTGGAGCCACCTACTACTCCACCAGCACCACCTATTGAAATCGACGAGGAGAAATTGGAAAAAATGCGACGTATTGATGAGTTTCTCAAAGCAAAACCGCGTATCACACCTCGCAAATCAGGAATAGCCGAATTACCGCAAGCCTACAGCACTGATGGAGAGAAACAACTCATGACAGAAACGCTGGCCAAGGTGTATCTAGCCCAAAAAAACTATGAGAAGGCTATAAAATCTTACGAGATCTTGATATTGCAGCATCCAGAAAAAAGTGGTTTCTTTGCAGACCGAATTCGGGAAATCAAGAACTTACAAAGTAATACTTAAATGACTTCATTTTATATTTTCTTAGGCCTCATCATATTTGTCGCCTTTCTATTGGTTGTAGTAATCATGGTACAGAATCCTAAAGGTGGCGGCTTGTCCTCTAGCTTTGGTGGTGGCGGTACCCAGCAATTGGGTGGTGTTAAGAAAACAGGTGACTTCTTGGATAAGAGCACTTGGGTTCTTTCAACCTTACTATTGGTATTCATACTTGCGGCAAGTACGTTCTTGATCAGAGAAAATGCGGCTGGCAACAGACAGATCGCAGAGCCTGTTCAAGTAGAAACTCCAGATTTGAACACAACAACTTCTGAAACTCCTGCAAGCACACCTGCAGACGATGCGACAGAAACGGATCAATAAGTTCCAACAACATATCAAACTGACAAAATATCCAGCCATCGCGCTGGATATTTCTTTTATATGATGTTTTGTCAGCAATAGTCTTGTGGCATATTTATGGAACACTACACAATCACTAAATAATTTTAAACATTTTTAAAAAATGGCACTAAATATTCAACCATTATCAGATAGAGTTCTTATTGAACCTACCGCAGCAGAACAAAAAACCGCATCTGGCCTCTACATCCCAGACACGGCAAAAGAAAAACCTCAACAGGGAACCGTCGTGGCCGTAGGTAAGGGAAAGAAAGATCACGAGATGACCGTAAAGGTTGGTGATACTGTCTTGTATGGAAAGTACAGCGGTACAGAATTGAAGCTGGAAGGCACCGATTATCTCATCATGAGAGAGGACGATATTCTTGCAATCGTGTAGGACATTTAGTTCGCTTTCGCGAAAGCGAAACAACAACAATCATAATCTATAACAACAAAATGAAGGATTGTCTCTAGACAGTCATTCCGTAAAACAATAAGAAATGGCAAAAGATATAAAATTTGACATCGAGGCAAGAGACGGCATCAAACGTGGCGTCGATGCACTTGCAAATGCAGTAAAAGTAACTTTGGGACCTAAGGGTCGTAATGTGATTATTGGTAAATCATTCGGTGCACCAGTGGTGACAAAGGATGGTGTGAGCGTAGCCAAAGAAATCGAGCTAGAGAATGAGCTGGAGAACATGGGCGCACAAATGGTGAAAGAAGTAGCCAGCAAAACTAATGATCTAGCGGGTGACGGTACAACTACCGCAACCGTTCTTGCACAAGCCATCGTGAAAGAAGGTTTGAAAAACGTAGCCGCTGGTGCAAATCCAATGGATCTTAAAAGAGGAATCGACCAAGCGGTTGAGGCCATCGTAAAAGACCTTGAAAAGCAAGCTAAAAAAGTGGGTGACTCTAGCGAGATGATCAAGCAAGTAGCGAGCATTTCTGCCAACAATGACGAGATGATAGGCGACTTGATCGCTAAGGCATTTGGTAAAGTTGGTAAAGAAGGTGTCATCACGGTTGAAGAAGCTAAGGGAACAGAAACTTATGTGGACGTTGTAGAAGGTATGCAGTTTGACCGCGGTTACCTTTCTCCTTACTTTGTGACCAACAGTGAGAAAATGACTACCGAGTTAGAGAATCCATACATCTTGTTATTTGACAAGAAGATCTCTACCATGAAAGATTTGATGCCGGTTTTAGAACCAGTAGCACAATCAGGAAAACCTCTTCTTATCATTGCAGAAGATGTAGATGGTGAGGCACTTGCTACACTAGTAGTGAATAAATTACGTGGTGCATTGAAGATTGCAGCTGTAAAAGCTCCAGGTTTTGGAGACCGTAGAAAAGCTATGTTGGAAGACATCGCGATATTAACTGGTGGTACCGTAATTTCTGAAGAAAGAGGATTTACCCTTGAGAATGCAACCATCGATATGTTGGGTACTGCTGAGAAAGTAGATATCAACAAAGACAACACTACTATCGTTAACGGTGCAGGTTCCAATAAGGACATCAAGGACCGTGTAGGTCAGATCAAATCTCAAATCGAGAACACCACATCTGATTATGACAAAGAAAAGCTTCAAGAGCGTCTAGCTAAACTTGCTGGTGGTGTTGCCGTGCTTTATGTAGGTGCTGCTAGTGAAGTTGAGATGAAAGAAAAAAAAGACCGTGTAGATGATGCACTTCACGCTACTCGCGCAGCGGTAGAAGAAGGTATTGTTGCTGGTGGTGGAGTTGCACTTGTCAGAGCAAAATCAGTACTTGAAAAACTAAAAGCGGTGAATTTTGATCAGGAGACTGGAATTTCCATTGTTGCAAGAGCGATTGAAAGCCCACTACGTACCATCGTAGAAAATGCTGGTGGTGAAGGAAGTGTCGTCATTTCAAAAATCTTAGAATCTAAAGGAAACTATGGTTATGATGCTAAAAACGATAAGTATGTTGATATGCTTAAAGAAGGTATCATCGATCCTAAAAAAGTAACTCGCGTTGCATTAGAGAATGCAGCATCAGTTTCTGGTATGATCCTAACGACAGAATGCGCCTTGATCGAGATCAAGGAAGATAGCGCAGGCGGCGGTATGCCTGGTGGTATGCCAGGCGGCATGGGCGGTATGATGTAAGATCGTAACGCATAACTATTAAGAAAGCCATCTCATTTGAGATGGCTTTTTTGTTTTCAAATAGTAAAGCAATTAGTCCATAAAACTAGAAATCATTAACCCATTGGAAGTCACGCTCAATTATGGAATCCTTCTTGTCCTTTATAAATTCAAGATAAGCTTGCGCCACAGGCGATAACTTTTTTGCGGACAACCATACCAGGTTCTAATTGGTGTGCAGTGGCAATCCTTTTACTGTCCGCTTTAATGTACAAAGGATAAAAAATATGACCATCGTTCACAGGCCTCACTTGGGTCGCAGAAATTAATGTCATTGCCCTCTACATTTTATCTTAAGACCAATAGATTCATCTTTTAGTCGTGGATCCTAGTAAAGACGATTCGGTGTTTAGGTATGACGCCATTACTAATTGGCGCAAGATGACAAATGAGTACGCTAATCGAATGAAAAAGGAAGTGTTGGTTCCTGTTTAAGTTTGTTGAAACAACACTTTTCTTTACGGGATAAGAATTAAAAAGGATTCTCAAGAAGAACCACCTCGTGCAGGTGGTTTTTATGTTTTAGAAAAGTTAGTTGGAGTTCGCTTTCGCGAAAGCGAAAAAAGACCACTTTTAACAGATATACTTAACACCTAGTTAAGATAATTTTAGCACTTGCTTAATATCTTTAAAGCTTAATCTAAAATTGAGTAAATGAAATCATTAAAACTAGTGATGATTCTCTTAATGACAGCAACTTTTATGGCAAGTTGTGGATCAAAGAAAGGATCATCAAAATCGGGAGCTGAAGCAGCTGCCAGCAAAAAATCTGACAAAAAAGGTGGCATGCAACCTTATGCAAAGGTGATTACTAAGGATGCCAAAAGTGATCCTGGATTATTCACCGTCCACATGGTTGACGATAAATATTACTACGAGATTCCTGACAGCCTCTTGGACCGTGAAATGCTGATGGTCACTCGTATTGCTAAAACTGCTGCTGGTATTGGTTTCGGTGGTGGAAAAGCAAATACACAAACGCTTAGATGGCAACGCAAGAATGACAACATTCTTTTGAGAGTGGTCTCTCATTCCATTGTTGCAGCAGATTCTTTACCGGTAAGTATCCCTGTAGAGAACTCTAATTTTGAACCAATACTTTACTCATTCCCTATCGCAGCAGTAAAGAAGGACAGCGTTAACAACAATGCGGTAATTGATGTGACTAAATTCTTTAGTGAAGACGTGAAATCTATTGGTTTCCCTCAATCGCAACGCAGCCGTTATAAAGTCTCTAGACTTGATGATGATCGTTCTTACATTGACACCTTAAAATCATTCCCAGAAAACATAGAGAGCCGTCACGTTAAGACGTATCTAGCTAGTGATGCACCATCTAATGATGATGTACAGTCGATTACCCTTGAGATGAGCAACTCGATGATTCTACTTCCTAAAGAGCCTATGAAGCGTCGTTACTACGACCAGCGTGTGGGTTGGTTTGCTAGAGGTCAACAAGATTATGGTCTTGATGCCCAAGAAACTAAAACGGTACGTTATTTAGATCGTTGGAGACTTGAGGTAAAAGATGAAGACATGGAAGCCTTTAAAAGAGGTGAACTTGTAGAACCTAAAAAACAGATTGTCTATTATATCGACCCAGCGACTCCACAACAATGGAGAAAATATATTAAACAAGGTATCAACGACTGGCAGGTAGCATTTGAAGCTGCTGGTTTTAAAGAAGCTATCGTTGCTGCAGATGCACCAACTAAAGAAGAAGATCCAGACTGGAGTCCAGAAGATGTACGTTATTCTACCGTTAGATATTTAGCATCTCCTATTCCTAATGCAAATGGACCTCACGTATCTGACCCTAGAAGTGGTGAGATATTGGAATCTGACATCAACTGGTATCACAACGTGATGACGTTGCTACGCAACTGGTTCTTTGTTCAAACTGCTGCGATCAACGAGAAGGCACAAGCCACTCAATTTGATGAAGAAGTTATGGGTCGTTTGATACGATTCGTGAGTTCTCATGAGGTTGGACACACTTTAGGTCTTCCACACAACATGGGAAGTTCTGTAGCATATGCCGTTGAAGATTTAAGAGATCCAGAATTTACTGCAAAATACAGCACGGCACCAAGTATCATGGACTACGCTCGATTTAATTATGTAGCGCAACCAGAAGATGGTGATGTAGCATTGATGCCTAACATAGGACCTTATGACAAGTATGCCATCATGTGGGGTTACAAGCCTATTCCTGGTAAAACAGCAGAAGAGGAAAAAGAAATCCTTGATGAATGGATTATGGAGAAAGCTGGTGACCCTATGTACCGTTTCGGCCGTCAGCAGTTTGGAGTCATTGACTACACTAGCCAGACAGAAGATCTAGGTGATGACAGCATGAAAGCAAGTTTATACGGTATCAAAAACTTGCAGCGTATCGTACCTAACTTGATCGAATGGACAGGTAAAGAAGGTGAAAATTATGATGACCTTGAGACCATGTATGGACAAGTATTAGGTCAGTACAATAGATATCTAGGACACGTAGCTGCAAATATTGGTGGTGTTAAGGAGACTTACAAAGCCTATGGCCAAGAAGGCGCTGTTTATGAGCATGCACCACGTGACAAACAAGAGCGTGCCATGGAATTTTTACAAGAGCAGGTTTTTGAAACTCCAGAATGGTTAATTGATCAGGAAATTTTCAATAAAGTTGAAAGTGATGGTGGTATTGAAAGATTGCGTGGCGTTCAAGTAAGAGCTCTTAACGACGTTCTTGATTTTGGACGTATGGCTCGCTTGATGGAAAACGAAGAAGTAAATGGTCGTGAGGCTTACGGTTTACTGGAAATGATGACAGATCTACGTCAAGGGATCTTCAGTGAGCTACCTCGTGGTAGAGCGATTGACCGTTACAGAAGAAACTTGCAACGTGCCTATGTAGAGCGCATGCAGTACATCATGGAGAATGAGCAGGATGCTCGTGGTCGTTTTGGCGGGTCAAGCATTGACGTGGCTCAAAGTGATATAAGACCTATCGTACGTGCAGAGTTGGAAACTCTTTTAAGAGATTCCCGTAGAGCTGCAAACTCAACTGGAGATCGTCTTTCTAGAATTCACCTACGTGACCTAGCAGAGCGTATCGATCTTATACTTAATCCAGTGTAAGTAACGATTGTTTTAATATTCAGAACTGCCTCTTTTTCAAGAGGCAGTTTTTTTATGCCTGATTGGTGGAGAATTCTTAACTATGCAAATCATGGAGTTTTTATCATTTTTCGATCGAGATACCCTTTATTACATTAAATCTGCCCTAGTTATTTCTGGCGGCTTATTTTGGGTTATTGCCTACCTTCAAGCTATACGGATAGGTTTTTCATCAAAGACCTATTGCATACCGTTTGTCGCCTTATTTCTTAATGTAGGCTGGGAATTGTATAACACCGTACGTGGGTTCATGATTGTAGGATCTTATTTTCTCAATTATATCAATGCGATCTGGTTTATATTGGATCTATTGATTGTTTACACTTTCTATACCTATGGACGCAAATCTTCCCAGAGAAAACCCTACTTCATATGGATTGTGGTAGGATTGTTTCTAACTGGACTCATCATCAATCACATAGGCGCTGTGGTTTACACGCCAAAAATTGGAGCCAATTATGTAGGTCTAGGTATAAACATCATTATGTCCATTCTATTTATCACGAACTTCTTGAAAATGAAAAAGAAATTCACTCACGATCTCATCATTGCCTACAGCAAACTTTTGGGAACCTTTTGCCTTACTCTATTACTGGGCGTTTTTGGTGTGACTCGACTTGGAGGCGTGGATCGCGCCATGCTTGTTTTAGGGATAATCGTCTTTACTTTGGACATTTATTACCTATATCTACTTAGAAAATCTGGATATCGCTTTCGCGAAAGCGTAAACCTCAACACCATCAACGCATAATATAGTATTTTTGAATACGTTCGGGTGTAAATACAAAACGTCCCAAAACCATTTGTTAATTCAGTCAGATTGATGATTATATGAATTTCCTTCTCTATTTTGATCCAGGACTAGGTGCCATGATTGCGCAAGCAGCTATTGCAGCATTTGCTGGGTTTGTACTTTTCTATAAAACCTGCATCAATTTTATAAAAGGATGGTTGGGACTACGTAAAAAAGAAAAGGAAGATTCCTTTGACAAAGCTTACAAAAAGGATCAAACCAAATAACAATGAAGCAACTACCAGCTTCATACAGGGATCCGTCGGGCTTTGTATTCATGGATGGTGGTGTTCTCAAACGCCAGATCAATCCCGTATTTTTTGAAGAATATGATGCCGCGGTTAACTCTGGTATCTATGAAAAGTTGTTTAAAAAAGGATGGTTGATCCAGCATCAAGAAGAATCAAGAGATGAGGAAAAGATAATTCTCGTACCAGAACAAATTCCCTTTATCAATTATCCCTATGAGTGGTGTTTCACTCAATACCAACACGCAGCACAGCTCACCTTGCGTTTACAGATGTTTTTATTGGAACGTGGCTTTTCCCTCAAAGATGCCAGTGCCTTCAACATTACCTTTCATAAAGGCAAGCCCGTTTTTATAGACACCTTGAGTATTGAGCGATACAAGGAAAATGAACCATGGCGCGCATTACAGCAGTTTGAACAACACTTTTTTGGAGTCTTGTTATTGGCAGAAAAACGAGGTGCCCGATACCTCAAGACTCTATCGCATCAGATTAATGGGGTTGATTTGAAAGAAACCGCAAAGCTGCTGAGTTGGAAGACCCGATTTCACCCAGTAATCTATCCCAACATCCACTTGATGGCCAAAAACGACTCAGGTCAGTCAAGTTCATCGCCAGCAAAATCGCCTGAAATCTCAAAAGAATCACAGCTTAAAATATTGAAAGTGCTGGAAATGCACATTGCAGGAATGTCACTGGCAGAGTCAACAGAATGGACCTCTTATTACAACCAGACCAACTACGACCAGACGTCCTTTCAAAAAAAGAAAGAGTTGATCCAGCAATGGAGTAACCAGTTAAATGTAAAAACCGCCATCGATCTAGGTGGCAACGATGGGACATTTGCAAGAGAACTTACCGCAACCATAGAACAAGTGATCGTTAGCGATATCGATCAGGCAGCTATTGATCATTGCTATCAAACCGAATTAGAATCCAGCCACAACAGAGTATTGCCGCTCGTCATCGACTTGATGCAACCTTCACCAGCTATTGGTTTTGGCAATGAAGAAAGAGAGAGTTTTACAGATCGCATCATCAAGTTGCAACCAGAATTGAGCCTGGCGCTGGCGCTTATCCACCACATAACGCTTACCGGCAATGTTCCTTTTGAGATGAGTGCCGCATATTTTGCACAGATAAGCGAGTACCTCATCATTGAGTTTCCAGATCGTGAGGACAGCTGGGTCCAGTTTATTCTCGATAGCAAACGTGATGCTCGTCACCTGTTTGAGAATTATGGATTGTCCGCTTTCGCGAAAGCGTACTCCAAACACTACCATTTTGACAAGGAACAAAAAATCGAGGGAACACACAGGACCTTATTTTTAATGCGCCGCAAATGAAAGAGCGCCTGCTGGAATATCTAAAAAGCGACCGTCATCTATGGTGGAGTGTGACCGTCATTCCTGGGATTTATTGTATTCTATACTTGTATACGAACAATTTCACCCTGGTGAATTCATGGTATCAGCTTATGTGGTGCGTGTTGGTATTTATCGCCTTGCCAGTCGCTGAAATTTTAGTCCTTGATTTTATTTTTAAAAAATGGCTGCCTCGATGGCGTCCACATTTATACTGGTGCTACCTTTTGATCAATTTTGCGCTCATCCTATCGTTTATCGTTTTTGGATACTGGCGTTACAAAGGTTTGGCACTGGTGATCGTAGCCAGTATCATAAGTTCGTTTTTTATTGCCAAACATTATAAAAAATTAGTACTCTTATTTGCCTTAATGTGCGTTGTGGCGGCCTACCAGTTTGTGCATTTTTATGTAGAGCGCGTGGTCTATCGTGAGGATTGGGTCGATACTACTGTTTTTGAAAATATAGAATTCAAGAAGCATCCTAATATTTACTTAATTCAACCAGATGGTTTTGTGAATAAACAGGCGGCTCAATCTAGTTTCTACGATCTGGATCTCAGCGCCTTTTATAGCCGTATGGAAGCTTTAGGATTTGCATTTAATCACGAATATCGTAGTAATTATCCATCAACGCTTACATCCAACTCGGCACTATTTACCGGCCAGCAACATCTATTTGAAAATGGCAATATGGAGAGTGAGTTGTATGGAGCCAGAGATTTGATCGTAGGCAATAATCCAGTAATCTCAACTTTAAAACGTAATGGATACCGCACAAACCTGATCTTACAGCATTCCTATTTGATGCTTAATTTTCCTGAGGTTGCTTATGATTACGTCAACGTTTCAGAGAGTGATCTTTCTGTGCCGTTACCAGATTATTGGCTGGATGCAGATTATATGCAGGATTTTAAAGACCGCATGAACGCAGTCGATGATAGACCGCAGTTCTTTTTTCTGGAGATTTTGGAACCTGGCCACATACCCAACAACGGTATCGCTGCAGATTCTGAAAAATATACAGCAGATTATAAATCGCAACTGCTAAGTGTCACAGAAAAACTGATCCACCTTGTAAATTTCATTGAAGAAAAAGATCCAGATGGTATCATCATTATTGCGGCAGATCATGGTGGATACGTCGGTTTTGAGAATTCATTAGAACCTTATCACACGGTAATAGAAGATCCCGATTTGAAAAGGAGTATTTATGGCAGTCTTTTTGCGATTAAAGCCAAAAATGATTTTTATCGATATGGACCACACATCAAGACCTCCATAACTGTATTTCCAGTCCTATTCCAGTATCTTGCGCAGCAACCACCAATAGATCCTGAATTAGACAACAGCAGCTACATGTTTATTAAAAATGGCTCTGAGCGTGGCGTTTATCAATATTTTGACCCTAATGGCTTACCGATTACAGAACGTCTTGACCCTTAAGACTTTCGCTTTACTATTTTTCTTCTCACAAATTGCCGTCGCGCAATCTTGCGTGTGCTATCAAAAAGATTTGCTTAATGACTTTAAGGATACTGATTTCATAGGTGTCGTAAATGTCTTGGGCAAAAAATCACATCCTTCAGATGCTGATATTGATGTCATTTCCATCTCGACTCAAGAAATCATTAAAGGATCTGAACTATTTGAGTTCTACATTTTCCAAAAGAAAGGAAACGGTAAAAACAATGATCAATGCAAACTTTATCTCAAAGAAGGAGATCAGTTGTTGCTGTATGCCAATCAAAAAGGAGAATATCATTACACCATGCCTTGTTATCGAAATAAGAAATTAGGCAATAATGAGGTCAATTATCAAGCTTCTTTGCAAAACCACCTAAAAATCCTGCGTCAATTAAAACGCTATCAAAAAGAACTTGCCGAAGTGACCACAAGATGTTCTGACGCGATTACTGATATACAGATAGGAAACACCGTAGGTAATATACCACTCACCACAAAACATTCCCGTGTTGGCCTTTACAGTGTGAAGTTTACTGAAGATGATAAAATCGATAGAATCGAGGTCGTTTCAACATTTAACGAAGAGGTTGACAACAAGGTGCGCATCGCGCTAATCAAGAAAAAATGGAAGCCCTGCAAATTGAACGATGATAGAAAATTGATCTTGGGTTACTTCTATACACCAGCTACAAAGTATCGTCAGGCTCACTTAAGCCCGTTGTAGAATGAGTTTTCTTGGTTTTTAGAAAATAGCCACCAGCGATTAGGACGAACAAAAGCAATGGATGAATCAAGAATCTTCTCGTGTAAAAGAGCGCCATTTTTGACAAGGATGCATCAAATTGCAACTCGACTACAAATAAAACGTTGAGTAAAACAAATGCAAATAAATAAACCCACAAGCTGGCTTTGATATAACTGGAAGACCTAAACAAGATCCATAAAATCGCCAGCGAGATCAATCCATTGAACAGGTAGCGCAACGCATTGGACAACAATAACCAGCTCAAATTCATCTCTGGAAACGACATGGATTGAAATGCCCCATGGAAATAATCATCTAAGGGATCATAAAACACCGCTTCTTGAAAATACCGTATGCTTATCAACAAAAGGATAAGGCCTACCAGAGCTAGAACGCGCAATATCGATTTCATGCTTTTTTAGGTTTCCTGATCCAATAGATCCAGAGTAAAATCACGGTGCCATAAATAATTGCTGGGAACGCTATATCGTGGGCAATGGTCTGGTATTCTGGCAACCTCTTGTACACCAGCGCCAAGGAGACCAATCTAGCAAGATTGACCAGGTAGATCAACACAAACCCTATCAATATGAAGAGAATTGTTTTTTTGTACGCTTTCGCAAAAGCGATAACAAAAGCAGCAAACAACAACATCACACTTACCGCATTGCAGCCTTCAATCACCCTAAAAACGATCTTGTCATCAATAAACAACATCACCGAAGGATTGCCTGGTGCATTATAGATCTGGGCATCATAACCCATCCATTGCAAAATGGTTTGTGTTTGCCTGCTCACGGCAGCCGTAATAGGATCTGGATAATTGTAGTCCGTATATTCCAGCTGCAGGTATCCATAATAGGCAAGCGATAGCAATATGTACAGCACGCCAAAGACGATTACAAATTTAAAAACCGGGTAATAAGGTTTGAGACGTTCCAATCAACAATATTTATAACAAAGTTAGTTATTTAAGGCTGTTTCACTCTTAATTTTGCCAGCCTTACAAATGCCCCATGGAAAAGAACGAATTAAAACCTCAAATCACCTCAATCATCGACGGTTCCCATGAACCTGTAGAAAAGATGCAACAAATCTGTGATCTATTGCAGGAAAATTTGCCCACTTACAATTGGGTAGGTTTCTATATGGCGCATGAAACAGAACCTACATTGCACCTGTGGTGCCAGGCCGGCGAACCAACAGATCATACTGTAATTCCTTTTGGAAAAGGAATTTGCGGTCAGGTTGCAGTTTCTAACGAGAATTTTGTGGTAGACGATGTCAATGCGCAGGATAATTACATCGCTTGTAGCATTCACGTTAAAAGCGAGGTCGTGATTCCTTTATTCAAGAATGGGAAAAATATTGGTCAAATTGATATTGACAGTAATACCGTCGCGGCTTTTGATGAGAGCGACGAGCGATTCCTGGAATGGGTTAACGAGCAGGTTGCGACGATTCTCTGAATCTGAATCTCACTATAGACTAATCTCGATTTGCACCGTGAATTGCGGTTATTTCATCCGTTTTAGCTTTGGAGAAGCTTCAATTTTATATTTATTGAGCTGGAATTGACTAGCTAAAACTTACCACTTCTAACGTATTGTTCCCATTTCCACGCAGATGCTAACGCTTCTTTTAATGTGGATTGCGCTTTCCAGCCTAGGACATTATTAGCCCTATCTGTTTGTGCATAGGCAGCGGTAATATCGCCTGCTCGCCTATCAACTATTTTGTAATTGAGTGGTTTACCGGTCACTTGCTCAAAGGTTTTGACGACTTCCATCACACTGGAACCAGTTCCTGTTCCTATATTAAAAGTTTCCATGTTAGATTGGTTCTTGCCATCATTGAGTCGTTCCAACGCAACAACGTGAGCTTTGGCAAGATCTACCACATGAATATAATCGCGTATAGCCGTTCCATCTGCCGTTGGGTAATCATCGCCAAAGACAGACAATTGATCCCTCAATCCTATAGCGGTTTGAGTGATAAAAGGCACTAGGTTTTGTGGTGTTCCTAAAGGCAATTCACCAATTTTAGCCGATTCATGAGCACCTATAGGATTAAAATATCTCAAAGCAATCGCATTAAATTCAGGTGTGACCTTACACAGATCCCGAATGATCTCTTCTCCTATTTGTTTGGTATTGCCATAGGGCGATTCGGCAGGTTGTACAGGTGCGTTTTCAGAAACCGGTAATTCTTCTGCCTGTCCATAAACCGTACAAGAGGAGCTGAATATGAATTTGGCATTCCTACTTTGTAGATTTTGAAGCACAAAAACTAACGCGTTGATGTTATTTTCATAGTACTTCAATGGGTGATCAACACTTTCTCCTACCGCTTTAGAAGCTGCAAAGTGAATCACGTTTTCAATATCGTCATGCTTTTTAAAAAACTCTTTCACATCTTCTTTAACGCGAAGGTCCAACTTTTCAAAAGTGGTTTGAATTCCCGTGATGGATTTGATTTGATCCAATACTTTTATAGAACTGTTTGACAGGTCATCAACAATCACCACTTCATGTCCACGCTCTTGTAATTCTACCACAACGTGAGAACCTATAAAGCCCAAGCCGCCGGTCACCAATACTTTCATAATCGAAACTTTAAATCCAATGCTAAATTAGGTATTAAAACAAAAACGACTGCCTTGTGGCAGTCGTTATCTCATCAAAAGTCTATGTTGTTAATCGGCTAAAAGGCCTCTCGAGATCACAATCTTCTGGATCTCACTAGTTCCTTCATAGATCTGTGTGATTTTTGCGTCGCGCATCAAACGCTCTACATGATATTCCTTTACAAAGCCGTTACCACCATGTACCTGAACTGCTTCCACAGTAACATCCATAGCCACTTGGGAAGCGTAAAGCTTGGCCATGGCACTACTCATATCATAACTGTTGCCTTGGTCTTTATCCCAGGCACTTTTCATAACTAGGTGTCTCGCAGCGGCAATTCTGGTATGCATATCTGCCAACTTGAAAGCAATTGCTTGGTGATTACAAATCTCTGTACCAAAGGCTTTACGCACTTTACTGTAATCACGAGCCAACTCATAAGCACCACTGGCGATACCTAAAGCTTGCGCCGCAATACCTATGCGTCCACCAGAAAGTGTCTTCATCGCAAATTTGAATCCAAAACCGTCTTCTCCTATTCTATTCTCCTTTGGAACCTTAACATCATTGAAAATCAATGAATGTGTGTCGCTACCGCGTATTCCCAACTTATCTTCCTTCACACCTACTTCAAAACCATCCCAACCTTTTTCAACGATAAAGGCGTTGATTCCTTTATGTTTTTTCTCCTTATCAGTTTGTGCAATGACTAGGTAATAGTCTGCGCTATTCCCGTTAGTGATCCAGTTTTTAGTACCATTCAGTACGTAGTGGTCACCTTTATCAATTGCTGTGGTTTTTTGTGAGGTAGCATCACTACCGGCTTCTGGCTCAGATAGACAGAAGGCACCAATTGATTCCCCAGAGGTAAGTTTAGTAAGGTACTTTTCCTTTTGGGCTTCATTCCCATAGGTATCCAGACCCCAACATACAAGTGAGTTATTTACTGATACAATTACAGAGGCACTTGCGTCAACTTTGGAAAGTTCTTCCATCACAAGAACGTAAGAGATAGTGTCCATTCCACCACCACCATACTTAGGATCTGCCATCATTCCTAGAAATCCTAGCTCGCCCATTTTCTTGACTTGTTCCGTCGGGAACTTTTGTAGGTTGTCACGCTCGATCACACCAGGCAACAATTCCATTTTTGCAAAATCTCTGGCGGCATCCCTAATCATTAAATGCTCTTCCGTAAGGCTAAAATCCATCTGTATATTTGTTTTATTTATCTGTCGGCAAATTTACGGTTTCTTGACAGTAACATCCAACCCAAAAAATGCATGAAAGCACAGAACTATAACGTTGTAGGAGTCATGTCTGGCACCTCGCTGGATGGCATTGATTTAGTTCATGTTAACCTGCAGTATTCTGGCAAATGGAGCTTTAAGATCATCCATCAAGATTGTAAAAACTATAGCCTGAAGTGGAAACAAAGACTACAGAAAGGCATTGAACTGAATGCCATCGATTTGAAACAGCTCAATCTTGATTATACCAATCATCTCGCTCTTGTAATAAAGGAGTTTATAGAAGATCATGCGATCGATAACCTTCTTGCCATTTGCTCTCACGGCCATACGATATCTCACGATCCCGCGAACGGTCACACGTTACAAATAGGTAATCTACCACAACTTGCCACACTAACCGGTCATAGAGTAGTTTGTGATTTCAGGGTTCAAGATGTGCAGTTAGGAGGTCAAGGTGCACCGTTAGTTCCTATTGGCGATCGATTGCTTTTTTCAGATTATGAATATTGCCTCAATTTGGGTGGCTTTGCAAACGTTAGCTACGAGCAAAATGGCAACCGTCAGGCGTACGATCTATGTGCCGTGAATGTCGTTTTGAACCACTATGCTCAAAAATTAGGGAAAGAGTATGACGATAATGGCGCTTTCGCGAAAGCGGGAACTCCACAATCCACTATCCTCAAACAACTGGCAGCGTTGCCCTATTATGACCTGCCTGCACCCAAGTCCTTGGGAATCGAATGGGTCAATGCCTATATATTTCCCATTCTAGATCAACTCGAAGATTCTAGGGATGTGATCGCAACCTACACACAGCACATCGCGCAGATCATTTCTCACAGTCTTCCAGATCACAGCCGCGTGGTGGTCACTGGTGGTGGAGCATATAATGACTATCTCATCCATTTAATTGACCATAACAGAGCGCAAAAACTACACCTGCCAGCTCCAGAAATTATCGATATGAAAGAAGCGATAATATTTGCATTGCTGGGCGTGCTGCGATTGCGCAACGAGAACAACTGCCTTGCCAGCGTGACCGGTGCATTGCACGACCATTGCGGCGGTAAAATATATACTCCATAACAAATTGCGAAAATTCCCCAAAACGATATATGCTTTTTTATATTTGTGGGATAAGCCAATGCTGAATGAAAGAACTCCTAAAACGCTATGAAAACGCAGATCCTGAAATCGTCTTTCACTGGAATGATCCAGAAACAGACGCCGAAGGCTGGACAGTAATCAATAGCCTACGAGGTGGCGCAGCAGGTGGCGGAACCCGCATGAGAATAGGACTGGATCAAAATGAAGTCCTGTCTCTAGCCAAGACTATGGAGATCAAGTTTACGGTTTCAGGACCGGCCATAGGTGGTGCTAAATCTGGAATCAACTTTGACCCTCAAGATCCACGCAAGAAAGGCGTTTTGGAACGTTGGTACAAAGCCGTTTCGCCTCTACTTAAAAGCTACTATGGAACTGGCGGCGATCTTAATGTTGATGAGATCCATGAGGTAATTCCCATAACTGAAGAAAGTGGTGTGTGGCACCCACAAGAAGGTGTATTTACGGGTCATTTTGCCCCAACGATTGCAGATAAGATCAACCGTATAGGCCAGCTTAGACAAGGCGTGATCAAGGTAATTGAAAACCCAGATTACTCTCCTGACGTTTCCAGGAAGTACACGGTCGCAGACATGATTACCGGCTACGGTGTGGCAGAGGCTGCCCGACATTATTACGATATCTATGGTGGTGAAATCAAAGGTAAGCGTGCGGTAGTTCAAGGATTTGGTAACGTAGGAAGCGCTGCAGCCTTTTACCTTGCACAATCTGGAGCCAAAATCGTCGGGATTATTGATAGCGCTGGTGGTTTGATCAATGAAGACGGTTATAGCTTTGAAGAGATCAAGCAGCTTTTTCTCAATAAAAACGGGAACCAATTAAAGGCAGATAACTTGATTCCCTTTAAGGAAGCAAATGAAGCTATCTACTCCTTACAAACTGAAATTTTTGCACCTTGCGCAGCATCACGATTGATCAGTAAAGAGCAGATTGATCAAATGATCGACTCTGGACTGGAAGTGATTTCATGCGGCGCCAATGTGCCTTTTGCTGATAAAGAAATTTTCTTTGGATCCATCATGGAATATACTGATGAGAAAGTCAGTTTGATTCCAGACTTTATTTCAAATTGCGGTATGGCAAGAGTTTTTGCCTACTTCATGGAACGTAAAGTCCAGATGACTGACGAGGCGATTTTTAATGATACCAGCATGACGATAAGAAATGCCATCCAAAATACTTTTAATAACAATAGTTCAAAAACGCAAATAAGCAGCACCGCTTTTGAAATTGCACTTAAACAACTTACATAAATGTTCAAATCTTTTCTAGGTAACAGCCCAGTATGGTTCAAGACAACCATGCTTTCTTTTTTAGTGTTAAACACCGTTTTATTTTTTGTGGTTAGTGGTACCACCATGGGATGGATCTTCATAGCAGAATTTATTTTCTGTCTCGCCATGGCCCTTAAATGTTATCCACTACAATCTGGTGGATTGCTTGCCTTACAGGTCTTGTTTTTAGGATTGACACATCCTATGTATAAGATAGACCACGATACTCATGAAGCGGTACTCGATGAAGCTGGAAACCACGTTTTAGGTGGTGTCTATGCAGAAGTTGCCCAAAACCTGGAAGTAATCCTTCTTTTGGTTTTCATGGTGGCTGGTATCTATTTCATGAAACCTTTACTCATGTACATCTTTGTAAAGGTGTTCACTAAGATCAAGAGTAAAATTGTCCTTTCTCTTTTCTTTGTTGGGTTGAGTGCTGTTTTATCTGCATTTCTCGATGCACTTACGGTAACTGCTGTTTTGATAAGCGTTGGACTAGGTTTTTATAATGTATACCACAAGATTCACTCCAGCGATCTGGATCTGGATAATGACAACACCCTAGATAGGGAACAATTGAGCGGTGAGACTCTGGAGAAATTCCGTTCGTTTTTGCGCAGTCTTGTTATGCATGGGGTTGTAGGTACGGCACTAGGTGGAGTTTGTACCATCGTAGGAGAGCCACAAAACCTGTTGATAGGAACTAAAATGAACTGGGACTTTGTAGAGTTCTTTACGGTAATGGCTCCTATTACCATTCCTGTATTGATTGCAGGATTGCTAACGACGGTTTTGTTGGAAACCACTAAGACTTTCGGTTTTGGTCAAAAAATGCCTCCAGTCGTTCGTCAAATTATTGAAGGATGGATGGAGAAACGTGATAAGGAACGTACCAAAAAAGAGAAGTATGCCCTTGTCGTTCAAGGAGTATCGGCTGTTTTATTGATTACTGCTCTCGCACTTCACATCGCACCGGTTGGATTCATAGGGCTTGCCTTGATCGTAGTTCAAACAGCATTCATGGGTATCACAGATGAGCACAGTCTAGGTAAAGCCTTTGAAGAGGCGCTACCATTTACTGGTCTTCTTGTGGTATTCTTTGTGATCGTGGCCATGATCCATGATCAGCATCTTTTTGCACCAATTATTGAATGGGCGTTGAATCAGGATCCAGGAAATCAACCCGCCATATTCTATCTAGCCAATGGTGTGCTAAGTATGATCTCTGACAACGTATTTGTTGCCACGGTTTACATTAATGAGGTCACGGCAGCCTATGAAGCCGGTAAAATCACCAGAGAAAGCTATGAGCACCTTGCGATTGCCATCAATACGGGTACTAACTTGCCTAGTGTCGCCACGCCTAATGGTCAGGCCGCATTTTTGTTCCTATTGACATCGGCGCTTGCTCCAGTGATCAACCTTTCCTACGGTAGAATGGCCAAAATGGCTCTTCCCTACACCATTGTATTGACGCTCGTGGGCCTCGCGATGGTGGTGTATTATTTGTAGGATTGATGATGGGTCCGCTTTCGCGAAAGCGAACTATTCCAAAACCACGCACTATAATAACATCTTGTGCGTTATCTAAAAAATTGATTTAACCAACATTTGTATGATCCAAGATTTGACTACCGATTTAGAATCGCAACAACCTATCGTTGAAGAGAAAACGCTATCGCTTTACGACCTTGTTGCCAGCGGTGGCGTGGCAGGAACTATCATTATCGTGATATTGCTCATTCTGCTTTTTGTAGCTCTATATATTTACTTTGAACGCCTTTTTAAAATCAAGGCAAGCTCAAAAATCGACAGCAACTTCATGCTACAAATCAAGGATCATGTGACTAATGGCCGCATTGACAGTGCAAAAATGCTGTGTGCCAAAGAAGGTTCGCCAGTGGCTCGCCTTACGGAAAAAGGGATAAGCCGTATAGGATCACCGCTGGAAGATATCAATAGCGCGATAGAAAATGCCGGGAAGCTTGAAGTGTACAAACTTGAGAAAAATGTGAGTGTTCTTGCTACTATTGCTGGAGCTGCACCTATGATAGGATTTTTGGGAACGGTAATAGGTATGGTTTTGGCATTTCACACCTTGGCTACTAGCGGTGGTCAGGCTGAAATGGGCACACTTGCCGAAGGTATCTATACCGCTATGACAACCACTGTAGCTGGTTTGATCGTGGGAATTATCGCTTACATAGGTTACAACCACCTGGTAGTAAAGACAGATAAAGTGGTTCATCAAATGGAGGCCAATGCTGTTGACTTTCTAGATCTACTTAACGAACCCGCTTAATATGAACTTAAGAGGAAGAAATAAAGTGAGTCCCGAGTTCTCGATGTCTTCCATGACTGACATCGTGTTTCTACTGTTGGTATTCTTTTTGCTTACGTCACCATCCATCACGCCAGAGGCGTTGGATTTGATATTACCTAAAGCAAGTGGTAAAAGCTCCAATGTGCAGAATGCATCGGTCAGCATTTCCAGAGAAGGTGCTTTCTATGTAAATGCCACTGAGGTTGCGCCAGAAAATATGGAAGCGGAATTGATCAAGGTGATGGAAGGACAAGAAGATCCAACGATCATTTTAAGAGCAGATGGAGAAACTGCCATTAACAGCGCCGTAAAAGTAATGGACATCGCTAATAGAAATAAATTCAAAATCATACTGGCCGTCAAACCCGAATAAGATGAGTTTTTTAGATACAAAAGAGAAACGTAAGTCATTTGCCATATCTGCTGGGATAATGGCAGCGCTACTTTTGTTTTTTGTTTTTGTGACTGTTTTCACGGTTTTGGACCCGCCAGAGGAAAGTGGAATCGCTGTCAATTTTGGAAATACTGACGTAGGATCTGGACCGATCGAGCCAGCAAGACCTACAAAGGTAAACCCAGAAAAATCACCATCAGAATCTACCCAAGAAGCTTCTAGTGCAGAAAACATCATCACATCAGAAGATGTTGATGACAAGCCAGTAATCGAATCACAACCTACACCACAAGAAAACAAGCCAACTAAGAAGCCTGTTGACAAACCGGTGAAAAAACCAGAGCCAAAACCAGATACTTCTGTACTGGATGCTTTGAATAATGTGACTGGCAGTAAACCGGCAAGTGGTGAAAACAACAGCGGTGAAGGTCCAGGCGATGGCCCTGGAAATAAAGGAGACATCAACGGTGATCCTTATGCCAACACGTATTATGGCAATCCAGGTAACGGCCAAGGTGGAAAGGGTTACGGTTTAAGCGGTCGTGGTAAAGTAGGCGGTCGCGGGATCGAGCCAGATTGTATCGAAACAGGAACCGTTATTGTACAAATAGAAGTAAATCGTAGTGGTAGTGTTGTTAAGGCAACGCCAGGTGTCAAAGGAACTACAAACCGTGCGGCTTGCTTGTTAGATGCTGCTCGTAAATCTGCCATGACCTATAAATTTAGCGCGGCTGCAGAGGCTCGAGACATTCAAATAGGTTTCATAGAAATTATCTTTAAGGTAGGTGAGTAAAATGATGACCTATGAACAGACCACGGAATGGATGTTCAAACAGCTACCCATGTATCAGCAGGTTGGGAAATCTGCTTACAAAAAGGATCTTTCAAACTCCATAGCTCTAGATGAGTATTTGGATCATCCTCATCAATACTACAAAACAATTCACGTAGCAGGCACTAATGGCAAAGGGACCACCTGCCACATGATTTCTGCTGTTCTACAAGCCGCAGGTTATAAAGTTGGACTCTATACATCGCCACATTTAAAAGATTTTAGAGAACGTATTAAAATCAACGGCGAGATGATATCTCAGCAAGAGGTAATTCAATTTATTGGCGATCATAAGACATATCTGGAATCAAACAGTCTTTCGTTCTTTGAAATGACGGTAGGAATGGCATTTGAAGCATTTAGAAAGCATCAGGTCGATTATGCAGTTATTGAGACTGGTCTAGGTGGCAGATTAGATTCTACTAACATCATTACTCCTATCCTTTCGATCATTACCTCTATTGATCTGGATCATACAGATCTACTGGGTGATACTTTAGAAAAGATTGCTTTTGAAAAGTCTGGTATCATAAAGAAGAATGTACCCGTAGTGATCAATGAAAAAAGATCGCATTTGAGACAATTCTTTCAGGATAGAGCTAATGAGGTAGGTGCTGATCTTTATTTCGCTTATAGCGAAAGCGAATATTCAAACGACATATTTAATCACATAACAACTGAAGAGCAAAACCGAGACTTGGTAAAAAAGGCCTTAAGTGTATTGAA
Organism: Nonlabens sp. YIK11; assembly: GCF_001413925.1. Taxonomy (NCBI): domain Bacteria; kingdom Pseudomonadati; phylum Bacteroidota; class Flavobacteriia; order Flavobacteriales; family Flavobacteriaceae; genus Nonlabens; species Nonlabens sp. YIK11. The sequence goes on along the minus strand of NZ_LBMJ01000001.1, from coordinate 1,135,813 downwards.
AGGCAAATACAAAATTAATTTAAACCCAAATCAAGTTTCCGAAGGTCTTAAAAACTATAGAGAACTGACAAATTTCATGGGTCGTTATCAAACTATATCCACGAATCCAAAGGTGATAGCAGATGTAGCCCATAACCCTAGCGGATTGAAAATGCTTATTGAAAAGGTAGAAAAGGAATCTTATAGAAAATTACATATTGTGTTTGGCGCAGTGGAAGGTAAACGACTAGATGAAAGCTTAATAGTTTTACCGCAAGATGCAGAATACTATTTGTGTTCACCATCTATTTCCAGAGCGGTTCCAGTGACGAAACTAGAAAAACAGTTCACCACTAGGCGTGAACTTAAAAACAATGCTTACGATAGTGTAGAATTAGCTTTAAAAGGCGCTTTGAGTAACACAGACGAAGACGACTTAATATTAGTCACTGGAAGTACGTTTGTTGTTAGTGAAATAATTTAATAAATAGCTTGCCAGTTTCATTACTACTATTATATTTGCAATCCGAAATTGGGGCGCGTAGCTCAGTTGGTTCAGAGCACTTGGTTTACACCCAAGGGGTCAGGGGTTCGAATCCCTTCGCGCCCACCAGTAAAGATCCCTCAACATGATGTTGGGGGATTTTTTTTATTCCACCGATCTTACATCGTACCAACCGACCTTGGGATATTCTATCCTTTTGATCCCTGTAATTGGACCTATCTATATCGGTGACTTTATTGATGCACCACTGCACCATCCGTTCCAGACATTCCCTTTCAAAGAAATAAAACCTTAAACTGATTTATGGTTGGTAAGTTGCCCAAAAGATT